>JAOUBX010000065.1 GCA_029860075.1 Deltaproteobacteria bacterium
CCTTCCCTGTGAATATCGAACCAGTCATATTCCTCCATGGGGAGGGAAAGAATGGCCTCCTTCAGGGCATTCTGGACGGACTTGAGTATTTTTTTACTGGCCCTTTCCTCTTCGGCCCGTTTCTGCTCGTTGATAATTTCCAGCAGCTTTTCTTCAAGTGGGCCAATGGCGTCCTTAAAAAGATCATAAGCGTCATCGAAGATAATGCCGCTTCTCGTTCCCGGTGTGAGATGGAGAAAGGGCACATCCATAATCCCCTCGAGCCAGCCCGAGGTCCAGGGCTCCCTGTTAAAGTCATCGAGGGCAGTGATTGATTCGTAAACTCTCGTGCCGAGCCTGTAAAGACCGACGCCATTTTCGTTCTCAGATTCATTCAGATAGATCTCGGTGTATATCTCTCCCTTTGCCGTAATGATTGCGGGAAGCCTGTGCAGGAGGCGGCCCTCGAATTTTCTCGGCTCTACCTTGAATTCCTTCCTGGCTACTCTGTCGAGGATTTTGACATTAACGTGGGACTGGCGGATGCGGTCCCGCAGTTCTGAAGCAAGATAGCGCTGCATTTTTTCACCACTCATGCTCCTTACGCCGGAAAGCAGAGGTGCGACGGTCATCTCCGTCCCCTTTTGGGGCAGCAGGACGCGGCGTTGCGTAATTTCGTAGCCCGGGTCCCCCTTGGCCATGCGCATCTGGTATGTCTTGCCGTCCGAGCCGGAAGAAACCATCCTCAGTTCTTCTCCCACCGTCCAGAAACTTAACAAACCTATGCCGAACTCCCCCTGTATGCCGGTGGCGCCCTCTTTTTTCAGCTGCCTTTTGATGGAGTCGCAAATGTGGGTAGCTACATATTTGAAGTCGGGAACGCCTTCGCCGTTTAAAGGAATACCCCGCCCGTCATCGATGACGCGCAGGTAGTGCTCTCCCCGTTCCTTGCCCCGTATGATGGTAACGTTTTCGGCCCGCGCGTCGATGCAGTTTTCCACAAATTCAGCGACAGCCTTTAAAGGATTACTCTGGGACAGGGCAATAATGTTGATGGCATTCCAGTTGTCGCCGATGCGGAGTCTTCCTTTTACACCCTTTGTGCTTTTACGTCTTTTTGTCATGAGTGCTAAGTTACAATTTTAATCTTTTACTGTCAATAAAGCAGTTGCAATTGCCTTCTTCATCCTTTATAAGGATTACAGCAACTGGTGGAAACGTTGATTGCTACCAGTATTGTCCGGTTAGCAAATTGCACCGCTGTCCCTCCCTCTTCAAGGGGGAGGTCAGGAGGGGGATGGGTTATTTTTTTTGATACCATTTCCATGTTAACCCATCCCCACCCCAACCCTCTACCCTCAAGGGGCATCGATACCCATGAAAGAGAGGGGGGGGTAATTTCTGCAAAATCCTAACCGGACAATGCTGGATTGCTACCTTATTCCAAAAGACTAAATTTCAATTTACTGTTTTATATAACTAACATGAAAAATACACTATCAATTTTACTTATCCTCACACTCAGTTTCTCCTGTAGCACCATCACTCCAAGGTATGTCCTAAACAGTCAGCTTGAGCCTGAAAAAGCCAGGGAGCTTATGAAGGGGATTGTGTCCGTCAATCCGCCGAGAAATTATAAAAACATTGGCTCATTGAATAAAACCGCCCAATATATTACCGCTAAATTGCGTGGCCTGGGATATGAAGCGCTGGAGCAAAAGTATTCTGCCGAGGGATATGAGTTTAAAAATATCCATGCCTTTTATAATGATCCCAATCTTCCCCGACTGGTCATAGGCGCTCATTATGACGTCTATGGTGAAAGTGAGGGGGCAGATGATAACGCTTCAGGTGTGGTGGGCTTACTCATGCTTGCTGAATTATTCATGAAATATAAACCGAACTTGGCATACAGTATTGAATTCGTCTTTTATACTCTCGAAGAACCGCCATTTTTCAGAAGTGATCTCATGGGAAGTTATATTCATGCCCGTTCCTTAAAGGCCGGTTCAGCAGATGTGATCGGCATGGTGAGCGTTGAAATGATCGGGTTTTTTACTGATAAAGAGGATAGCCAGAATTATCCCCTCGCTTTGATGAAGCTTTTTTATCCAGACAAGGGAGATTTCATCGCCGTCGTGAGTAATTTGGGTAGCGGCAAGCTGAAAAGACATTTTAAGAGAAGCTTTGAAAACCAGCATATTAAAGTTGAGAGTTTAAGTGCTCCCTCTTTTCTTGTGGGCATCGATTTTTCCGATCATCTCAATTACTGGAAGTTTGATTACCCGGCAATTATGGTTACGGACACGTCGTTTTACAGGAATAAAAACTACCATACCGGTGGTGATACGATGGATACGGTTAACTTTGAGAAGCTTGTCGAAGTGGTAAAGGGGCTTTATGTGGCGGCGGCTAATATGGAGCTTAAGTGAAAGGTTAAGATAAGGGTAGGGCGCAATAAGCGCCGGCCATTGTCTTTTGTTATTGTGAATCTCTTCTTCATTTTTATTTCAAAAAGCAGGATATATTTCTATTGATACTGGAGAGTGTTATGGTATAATCTCCAGTATCAATGGAGGTTGTCTGTGGACAAGCGGATTCTATCACAAATTATAATGGACCAGAAAGAGGTTCCCTGGCCGGACGTTCTTGTTCCCCGAAGTAAATCGGCCTTAATCCGGGCTCAGATGAATTCAAAGGATGCCGTTATTATTACCGGTATTCGTCGCTGCGGGAAATCTACCCTTCTTCAACAGACAAGAAGGGAATATGAAAAGGCGGATTACTACCTGAATTTTGATGATGAGCGCCTCTTTAATTTTACCGTTAGCGATTTTCAAGTGCTTTATGAGCTGTTTATTGAGCTTTTTGGTCATCAGAAGACCTTCTTTTTTGATGAAATCCAAAATATCGAAGGATGGGAAAGGTTTGTCAGAAGGCTGCATGACGGAGGCAATAAAATCTACATTACCGGTTCCAATGCCTCTATGTTAAGCAGGGAGCTTGGAACCCATCTGACGGGCAGGCATATCCAGATCGAGCTTTTCCCTTTTTCTTTTTCTGAATTTCTTGACTCTGAGAAAGTGAAATTTGACATAGGGCGTTTGTCGACGGAGAAAAAAAGTGAAATCAAAAGATGTTTTAACCGCTATTTTGAAGTAGGTGGTTTTCCTGACTATGTTGCCACAGAAAATAAGGCCTACCTTAAATCTCTTTATGAAAGCATCATCTACAGGGATATCATCGTTCGCTACAAGCTTGCAAATGAAACGGCATTGAAGGAACTTGTCTTGTTTTCGGCGAGTAACGTCGGTAAGGAGATTAGTTTTAATTCACTGAAGCAAATGACAGGATTGAAAAGTGCTTCTTCAATTAAAGAATATTTCGCTTACCTGGAAAATAGCTATCTTCTTTTCCTTCTGCCTAAATTCGATTATTCTCTCAAAAAACAGATTTATACGGCAAAAAAGGTTTATATGATCGATCCCGGTTTCGCGGGGACCGTTGCATTTAGAACGAGTGAGGACAGAGGGAGACTGCTGGAAAATGTTGTTTATCTGGAGTTGAAAAGAAGAGGCCTCCAAATCTACTATCATAAAATCAAAAAAGAATGCGACTTTGTCATTAAAGAGGGGGTAAAGATTGTCGAGGCCATCCAGGTTACCCAAAGCCTGGGCAATGAGAAAACGAGAAAAAGAGAGTTAAATGGCCTCCCGGAGGCAATGATTACTTACGACCTCTCTGAGGGTTTAATTCTTACGGAAGATGAAGAAGAAGAGTTGCAGATGGAAAGCCGAAAAATTTCTGTTCTGCCTGTATGGAAGTGGCTGCTTATGAAAAAAAAAGGGAATAGATAGCGCAAGGGTGCAATAAACGAAAAGTATTATGCCCGACGGTTTTTATCACTTCTTCACCACTTTCCTCTTTGCCCGCTTTGTCGGCGTTGCCTGCAAAGGATTATCGGGCCACTCATGCTTGGGATAGCGTCCTTTGAGTTCCTTTTTTACATCAAAATAAGTATTTGCCCAGAAGCCGGCCAGATCTTTCGTGACTTGGATGGGACGATGGGCGGGGGAGAGGAGATGGAGGGTAAGGGATTTTTTCCCGCCTGCGATGGCAGGTGTTTTGTCGAGGCCGAAGAGCTCTTGTAAGCGCACAGACAGAACGGGTTTTGCCGGATCGCCGTAGTCAATGGGGATGCGGGAACCGCTGGGGACTGTCCAGTGGGTGGGGGCCAGCTTTTCTAAGGCCTGTTGCTGCTCCCGTGAAAGGAGGGAGAGGAAGATCACTTTAAGATCCAGTTGCTTCAATTGCTCCAGCCGCGTCATCCCGCCAATCCAGGGGGCAAGGAGGCTCTCCAGACCCTTCGCTAAGGCAGCATCGGAAAAATCAGGAAAGCCGGCGTCAAGGTGATGCATAAAAATAAGGCGCTTCTGAATGTTTTTGCTTGCCTTGCTCCATGGCAAAGCATGAATGCCTGATGCTTTGATTCCTTCTATGAAGACTTTCGTAACTTTTTCACTATCAATTTGGACAAGGGCTTCCTCCCGCAACAGGAGTCTTGCCAGGCGGTACTCTTTCCCGGCACTTACCGTTTTTTTTGTTTTGTCCCAGACAATGACTTCCTTCTCTTTAATGAGGGGGGCGAGATTTCTTTCTATTTCATTGACTTCAATGGGGGCTGCCAGAAAAATGCGGGCCTCCCTGGCATTTCCGTCGAGAGAGGCGGCAACAAGATAGTCTCTCTTTGAAAGCATGTCATAATGCAAGAAAGCGGCGCCCTTGCCGTTACTCATGAGATAGCGTCCTTCACTTCCCTGCCTTTTTCCGGCAATCCTGTCAGGATAGGCAAAGGCGAGAAGCAATCCCGTTTTACCGGAATCATCTTTTTTGGCGGCAATGGCCAGCTTTTTCCTGAGTTGACCGGCCAGACTGCGTACCCGTCGGCAAGCTCCGCTGTCGAGGTTCATATCCGGCAGGAGCACATCTTTTCCCCCTTGCAAGGCATCGATGCGCAATCTGAGATCGGTGTGGGAAGTGCCCTGTTCAACACGGATAATATCCCTTTCCGTGAGCAGTGCTGCCAGGCTGCAGGCCAGAGAACCAAGGCCAAGGGGCCTGGCCTTCAAAACCATATGAGCCAGCCTGGGATGAAGCGGCAGTTTTGTCATTTCCTTACCAAGGGGAGTAATTATACCTGCTTCGTCGATTGCCTCAAGAAGGATAAGCAGCTCTCTTGCATGGGCAAAGGCGGCATTTGGAGGATTGTCGAGCCACCTCAACACTTGCGGTTCTTTTATTCCCCAGAGGGCCAACTCAAGAGCGAGGGAACCAAGGTCGGTCTCCAGGATTTCCGGCCTTCCATGAGCTTTGAGCAGTCTGTCTTCCTCTTCCGTCCAGAGCCGGTAACAGACACCCCCTTCGAGGCGGCCTGCCCGGCCTCTTCTCTGACGGGCCGAGGCTTTGGTAAGGGCTATCGTTTCAAGACGCGACATGCCGCTGTCCGGTGAGAAGCGGGATACCCGCATGAGGCCGCAGTCGACAATGACACGAACCCCTTCGATGGTTAAGCTTGTCTCTGCAATGGAGGTAGCGAGGACGATTTTTCTCTGTCCCGAAGGGGAGGGGAGTATTGCCCTGTTCTGCTCTTCCCTGGAGAGATCCCCATAAAGAGGCATGATGTGGATATGGTTATCAAGCCCTCCTTCTTTTAAGGTTTTTTCAAGTCGCCTTATTTCACCAGTACCGGGGAGGAAAACCAGCATGTCGCCCTTCTCCTCACGAAGGGACCTTAAAATAACAGATTTGGCCTGCGGGATCAGCTTGTAATGGTGCTGAGCTTCTCCCCTTCGAGTCCGGGGGAGGTAATGTGTTTCCACAGGGTAGCTTTTCCCTTTGCAGTAAATGACGGGAGCACTGCCCAGTAATCGGGAAAGTGGTTCTTCTTCAAGAGTGGCCGACATGACAAGAATGCGCAGGTCTTCACGCAATAGTTCCTGGCTTTCCAGTGAAAGGGCAAGTCCCAGATCGGCATGAAGGCTCCGCTCGTGGAATTCGTCAAAGATGAGAAGTCCCACCCCCTCAAGAGAGGGATCGTTTTGCAGGATGCGAGTAAGAATCCCCTCCGTTAAAACTTCGATTCGTGTTTTGTTGCTGACTTGACTATCCATTCGTGTCCTGTAGCCAACAGTCTCTCCCACCTTTTCACCGAGCAGCTCAGCCATTCGCATGGCTGCTGCGCGGGCTGCCAGCCGCCTTGGTTCAAGCATAATAATCCGCTGCTTATTCAACCATTGTTCATGGAGCAGTGCAAGAGGGACACAGGTTGTTTTACCTGCTCCGGGGGATGCCGACAAAATGGCATTACCGCCTTTGCGCAGGGTTTGCAATACTTCGGGAATAACGGACTTTATAGGGAGATCGGTGAGGGCAATCATGCTGCCAAGATAGCAGATTTTCTCATTTTTAGGAATGACTTCTTCTTTCCCGAAATGTATAAAAAACCTGCTCATAATTGCCCCTCCCGTTTCTACCTGCTATTCTTAATTGAATAGAAACGGTAAATGCCGGACCATTTATGAAAAATGAGAGGAATCAGTTGATTTCCAGATGGAAAGAAAGTTTGTTGCTTAAGGTAGTCATTCTTTCGGTATGTTTCCTTTTTATAGATCTGGGCCGGCTAAAAGGGGAGGAGAAAATGGGATTTTTACTTAAATCGACTGCTTTTACTGAAGGTGGTAAAATTCCGTCAAAATATACCTGCCAGGGAGAGGATATTTCACCGCCCCTTGAATGGGATGGGGTGCCCGAAGGGACGCGCAGCCTGGCCCTTATCGTTGATGACCCTGATGCACCTGATCCTGAAGCGCCGCAAATGACATGGGTTCACTGGGTGGTTTATAATATCCCTCCTCATGTAAAAAACCTTCCTGCCGGTACGACAGGGGCAAGTTTGCCGGCCGGTATTTTGGAAGGCGTTAATGACTGGAAGAAGAAAGGCTACGGCGGCCCCTGCCCTCCTATAGGCCGTCACCGTTATTTCCACAAACTCTACGCCCTTGATGCAGAGATTAAGGAAATGGTCAAACCAGGCAAGGCAGACGTGGAAGCAGCCATGAAGGGGCATATTATTGCCAAGGCGATACTTATGGGTACTTATGAGAAGTGATTGTCCGGCAAGGTTTTTTTAGAGAACAGGGATTGAAGTTATTATCTTTATCATGTCTAATGAACCCCTTTTTACAGGTGATTGTTAGAGAAGTCCTTAACAAATAATACTGCATTAACCTACCCCTCATAATAAAGGCACTCTTATTAGACTCCTAAAATTATTCCCGAAAATTCACTAGATAGTGGTGATGCTGAAGAAAAAAAGTTAAGTAGAAGAAAAGTCTCTTGCATTTATTCTCTTTTTTTCCATAATGTATCATTCATGAAGAAACTGAAAGAAATCTCCCTGAATTTGATCTTATTGCTTGTTTCAGTAGCATTTTTTTTGTTAATTGCAGAATTTGCAACGAGGTATTTTTGGAATGCGGGCTATCGACATAGTTATGACTGGCGAGATAGAACAGAAGGATACTCCTTTGAAAAAGGCAGAGACGTATACAGGATACTTTCTGTCGGTGATTCTGTCACATATGGGCAGGGTGTTAGTCGTGAAGAAACATTTTCTAAACTGATAGAAGAACAATTAAATAAGTCACTGCAAGGCAGGAATAATAAAAAAAATAGAAAATATGAAGTAGTTAACATAGGGTGGCCGGGGCTTAATACCGCTGATGAGTATAAGAAATTTATATCAGTTGGCGTTAACTATAAGCCGGATTTGATAATCTGGAACTATTATTTGAATGATCTGGGTAAGCCAAGTTCTTTTAAACTTAATTACCTAAAACACCCTACCTATATCAGGAGACCTCTTAATCGTCCAGGTTGGCCGTGGAAACTTCCCATACCTGTATCTGTTGACAAATATCTGACCTTGAATTCTGACTTGTACCTCTTTTTGCTTACTAAATATGATCAAATACTGAGTAACTATGGTATTAGAAAGCATACGGATCATAATGCCAGACTTCTTGAACAATATAGCAGAAAAGGTGACGATTGGTTGTATATGAAGAGAGTACTTGAAAGAGTGCTTATGATATGCAATGTAAATGAAACGAATATTGCCTTCGTTATCATTCCCTATTTTCATGAAATGGAAAATTATAAATTAGATGGGATACATACACAGCTTACTGAAACTGCTGTGTCGATTGGGTATCATTATACTCTGGACCTTCTGCCTTTTTTTAAAGATAAAAAAAATGAACAGTTGATTGTCAGCAGGATTGATACTCATCCAAATGGGATAGCACATAAAATTATGGCTGACAATATTGTAAAGTTTCTTAAGGAAAATAATCTGGTTGAAAACTGATTTTTATTTTACTTCATATTGATCTCTTTGTGCATTATCAGCTGGAACTGTAAATAATCGAGGAGAGCCTGAATCTCCGGCGGTTATATTCTCCGGGTATTACAGGACAAAGTGGGGATATGGCGCCTCTGCACTCAGACGCTATGAGGTTTTTTTAGAGCTTATAATGAAAAAGGGCCCGGTATTGCCGAGCCCTTTTTTAAAATGACTGTAATATATTATGCCGCTTTTTTTACAACCAGGTCAAAATATTCTCCCACCTGCTCCATTTTAACGATTTCCTGTCCGTCATTTTTAAGCGAGTTGGGAACGTTTCTTATGGGTTCACCGTCATCGAGCAGTATCT
This sequence comes from Deltaproteobacteria bacterium, assembly GCA_029860075.1. NCBI lineage: Bacteria > Pseudomonadati > Myxococcota > Myxococcia > Deltaproteobacteria bacterium. Next base: position 8,754 of record JAOUBX010000065.1, read on the forward strand.
GCAATGTTTGACCTACCGACATCATTTCGAGCCTTATTTTGGCCTTTACATAATTAATGGGGCATTTAACACCTCTAAGGTCCATTGAGACATCGGTTTCGCCTTTGGCAGGTTCTTCTTCTTTTTTCTCCTCTGCCGCAGGAACTGTCTTGACCTCTTTTTCTTTTTCACCCTTGAATTTCATGTTTGCATCCATTCCGGCATAGAGATCAGCCACGTTCTTTGAAAGATCTTCCATGAAGTAGATCTCATCTTTAAGGCCTTCAGCCGTTAAAAGGCCGGAGAGATACTTTGCCCATCTTTTGACAAGGCCTGAAAAACGCTTGTCCAGCAGCCCCTTGCCGATGAAGTTCTTTTCAAACTCTGTAACAGAGATATAATCATCAATCGGTTCGATCCCTTTTGTAACAAGAAGTGATTTTGCAGTAAGCCCAAGGGCCTTAAAAAGCGTTTCCGAAGCGTCGTCCAGCTTTCCTTGGGCCAGATCATTTTCCGCCTTGTAAATGTGACGTCTGCCGTCGTCGATATCGGCCTCAATCATATCGAGCACACCTGCGCCGCATTCACCTTCGCCAAGACCGGCCAGGGAGAACTCTTCATCGGCGCCCCAATCCTTATAGGCATCGGGGTCTTTTTCGTAAGAGGGGAGAGGATATTCCTTAATCAACTCTCCCATTCGTTCATAACCTTTTCTCTCGAGATAGGCGTAATAATCTTCCCCTTCCTCACGGCTGTCAGCGAATTCTTTTAGAAAACGGCTGATCACTTCAGGTATTTTCTTTGCAGGAACATAACCCAGTTCTCTTCCCAGCGCTGTATGACCTTCTTCAACTCTTCCACCGAGAAGGATGTTGTAATGAGGCGCCATCCTGCCGTCGCCACGCTTGGCTCCACCCTGGAGGCCAATGGGGCCGATGGGGTGCTGACCGCATGAATTTTGGCAGCCGCTTACCTTGATTTTAACGTCTTCCATGGTAGTGATAGGAAGTCCGTTAGATTCCAGCTCTTTGCTGAGCGCCGTAGTCATATTTCTTGAAAGGCATATACCAAGGTTGCACGTTGATGCTCCGGGGCATGCTGTAATGTCGGAGGGACCGCCTACGCCTGATTTTGCAATGCCGATTTTTACAAGGTCCTGGTAAAAGGAGTAGAGATCACACCCTTTAAGCCACCTTACCATCATGTTCTGATCATGTGTGGCGCATACACAGCCTTCGCCATATTTTTTTACCGTTTCAGCGAGCATACGAAGCGCTTCGGCCTTAATATCGCCAAGGGGAAGTCTCAGCTTCGCATAGTAGAATCCGTCATGCTTCTGGGCGGAAACGTTGGTCTCCATCCAGGTATTAAAATCAGCGTCGTCTACAGTAGGAAGCGCCTTCTCGTCATCACCAAGATTCTGATTAGGATAGATGGGCGTCCTTACATCAATGCGCTTTTCACCTTCAGACTTAACAAAATCCATTTTTTCCCGATAGAGTTTTAAGAATTCTTCTCTCCCTATCTTTTCCATAACATAACGAAGTCTTGCTTTGTGCTTGTTCTTCCTGTTGCCGTGCTCGTCAAAGATAAGCATAATCGCTTCAGCCACATAAACGGCCTCATGGACAGGTACAAAATCTTCAAGCATTTCAGCCACTCTTGACTTCGCTCCCATGCCGCCTGCTGCATAGACCCTGAAACCTCTCTGCTCTACACCATCAATCTCTTTTGTCTTGGCAATGAAGCCTACGTCATTAATGGTGGAAAAAGAACAGTCATCGGAACAGCCGGAGAAAGCGATCTTGAATTTCCTGGGCAAGTTGTAACCTTTTGGATGGGTCAGGAAAAACTCCGTCATTGCCGGAGCAAAGGGCGCTACATTAAATACTTCCTTTTCGCAAACGCCCGAATCATAACAGGCAGTCACGTTTCTTACCGTATTGCCTCCGCCGCCTCTGGTGGTAAGCCCTACTTCCGTTAGTTCCTGCATGGCTTTGACGGTGTCGTCAAGTTTGACGTAGTGAAGCTGAATGTCTTGTCTTGTCGTTACATGGGGGATGCCGTTTCCATATTTCTCCGAAAGGTCGGCAACTCTGATCATCTGTTCCGGTGTGAGATTCCCTCCGGGAACTTTAATCCTTGTCATGAATCTCTCCTGTCCGCGCTGGGCATAAATACCTCGTGCTACCCTGTATGGTCTTAGCTTTGCAGCCGTTGTTTCACCTCTATTGAAACGTTCAACTTCAATCTTGTAAAGTTGAATATCATCAATAACTTCTTTGGGAATGTTGTAAAAAGGTTCCAATGCTTTGCCTCGTAATCGTCTAATGTTTTGGTATGTAAGGACTTTTTAATGAAAAGTCTATACTTTACTAAAGAACTCAAAATAATAGCATAGGGCGTGGTGAAAAATCAAGAATGTCTGTGGTCGGGGGAGAGTGAAATTGAAGGGTGGTATGTGCAAGTGATATCTATATTGTCATTGCGAGGAGCGGAGCGACGCGGCAATCTTTATTTGAATTCTTGAGATTGCTTCACTGCGTTCGCAAAGGCAGGTTTGATGTTGCGGTGCGTCCTCGCGCCGAAACAGTGACGTTACATTTGGGAAAGTATATCTGAAATATAATTAGGCAGGAGTCCTCTACCGACTATCCTCAATCCCTTGATTTTAAAATTTCCCCTTGTTATATTAACGCTCAGGTGGTGCTCGATCATTTTTAAAATTTCCCCGGTTTTTTCTTTTAACCCCACAAAAAATGACAGCCAGGTATGATGGGCAAGGTTCATCGACTTTTGTGGGCAATGGCCCCGCTACGAAACTGCTATCTATTAATGATGGGCTATGCCCACCCTTTAAAACTTTGGTAGGAAGAGAAAAATATGAGCAATAACAAAATAATATTGAACGGATGTCTTGATCAGTTTAAGACTAACAATGAGTTAACAACAAATGACAGCAAAACATTTGAATTGTTTAGCTTAACAGAAATCACTAAATCATTTGATTTGACATTTGAGGACATCGACAATTCAATTGTAGATGGTGGAAATGACGGTGGAATTGACTCCATTATCGTTTTAGCTGATGATATTTATCAAGAGACTGTCGAAGATCTTGAAGATATTGCATTTTCGCATAAAACAGGTCTGACAATCATTATCTCTCAATGCAAAAAAGAGAATTCATTCAAAGAGTCTGCTATTGACAAACTGATAACCACATTACCAGAATTATTTAATCTAGAAAAAAGTGAAGATGCTCTTTTAGTTCGTTTTAACTCAGACATTGTAGAAAAGGGATTGTTGGCAAGAGATGCTTGGAAAAAGTGCTCTATTAGCGGTGGTAAGCTTAAAGTCATCTTTAAATACTGCTGCAATGCAGAGTCTATAGAAGTGAATGGTGCATATGAATCTAAGATCGAACAACTTAAAGAACTTGCAAATAATTTATTCATAGGTGCGGAAACAGACTATGTAAATTATAGCTGCCAGGAATTGCTTAAACTGTATCAGACTCACAGAAATCAAAGATTATCTCTCACATTCAAAGAGTCTCCTTTGTCAACCAATTATGCTGATTTTGGTATTGGGTACGTTGGAACTGTCAATCTAAGCGACTATAAGTTGTTTTTAACAGATGAAGACGGCACTATCCGGGATGATCTTTTCGAAAGTAATATCCGCCATTTTCAAGGTATGGTGGATGTAAACAAGAAAATAAAAAAGACTATTATAAATCCGGATCAGAAAGATTTCTGGTGGTTAAATAATGGAATAACAATAATAGCAAACAACCCCACTCAAGTTGGAAAAACATTATCAATTGATAATGTACAAATTGTTAATGGTTTGCAAACATCCTATTCAATTTATAATAACCACAAAGGTGATACTGATGATATCCGATCTGTATTGGTTAAAGTGATAATCAATGAGGATAAAGAAACTATTGATCACATAATTGCGTCAACCAACAGTCAAAATCCTGTTTCAGCAGCCTTGTTAAGGGCAACAGATGATGTGCAAAGAGATATAGAATTATTTTTCTTGAATTTAGGTTATTTTTATGATCGTAGAAAGAATTATTATAAAAACCAGGGTAAGGCGGCCAATAGGATATTCAGCATACAGACTGCTGCTCAATCCATAGAATCTATTATTTACGGAAATCCACATACTGCACGGTCAAAGCCTACATCATTAATCAAGGATGACAGCACCTATGACCGAATTTTCGATTCTAGCAAAAGCTTTAATTCCTATCTAAATTGCTGCCTAATTCTAAAAAAGACCAACGAGTTTTGGGGTAATTTAACAGACACAGCACTCAAGACTATTATTGCAAACTTCAAGTTACATCTTTCAAGGATAGCCACCTCCTTCATATTGGGGAAGTCGAGTTATACTATTGATGAACTCGAAACAACTGACTTGAAAACTTATGATGAAGAACTATTTGGACAAACTGTCATGTTATTAATTGACGCCATCAACGCGTATCAAGAAACCAATCAAGGTGCAAATTTGATTAACATGGCTAAGGCCAGAGGATTAACCAATGGAATTACTGCTAAATTATCCCACAAATTCCAATAAATACTTCTGACAACAAAAAATAAAGCCAAGCTGGCTAGGAGTTCAGTAGATTGGGTTGAGAATGAAACCCAATACAAATGGGTGTCAGAAGCATGGATGTTGGGCTTTGCTTAGGCTCTACCCAGCTTGCAATACTATATTGTCTTTGCGAGGAGCGTAGCGACGCGGCAATCTTGTTTTAAAGATCTGAGATTGCTTCGCTACGCTCGCAAAGACTGGGAATTAAAGTGAAATATTGCTTCTCTTTCTTCGCGAAGACGATAGGTGTCTTTGTGAGGACTGTAAGGACAAAATAATCTCACTTATCTCATATCAATGAAAATGAACAAACAGTTTTATGTTTACATAATGACAAACAAGCACAATCGGGTGCTTTATACAGGTGTTACTAATAATCTTCAACGAAGAATTTATGAACATAAGGGAAAATTGGTTAAGGGGTTTACAACTAAATATAATATCAACAAGCTTGTTTATTATGAGGTTTTTGAAGACAGCTATAATGCTATTTCCAGAGAGAAGCAGATAAAAGCAGGATCGAGAAAGAAGAAGCTGGTTTTGATAGAAACAATGAATCCTGAGTGGAAAGATTTGTATGATGAATTATAGCTTATGAATTTGAGATCGCTTCACTACGTTCGCGAAGACGGCATTTGTCTTTGCGAGGAGTGGCGCGACGCGGCAATCTGACCTTAAAAGTCCGGGATTGCTTCACTGTGTTCGCAAAGACGGTAAATTATTATGGGTAGCCTTAGACTTTAAATATATACCCCAACAACCTGTAAACAAGCTTAGCCGCAAGAAAATCAGGCGCATTAATCCCTTCAATAGGAGCCAGTTCAACAAGGTCAAAACCGATAACCTCTTTTTCCTGTGCCACTTTTTTGAGAAAGGCCGTTGTTGTATGCCAGTCAAGGCCCCCCGGTTCAGGCGTTCCCGTTGATGGCATAATGGAAGGGTCCAGGCAGTCAATATCGATGGTAATGAAGATTCTTTCCGGAAGCCCTACGAGGATTTCATCCATCCAGGAAGCATCACCCTGCATGTCCCTTGCAAAAAAGATTTTTCTCTTATTCTTTTTAACAAAATCAGCATCTTCCCGTGACATGGAACGGATCCCTGCCTGTGCATAGGGCAGCCCCATATCATGAACACGTCTCATAATACAGGCATGAGAATGGGGGGAACCATCATATTTATCCCGCAGGTCGGCATGGGCATCAAGCTGGAGAACCCCAAAATCCTTGCCTCTCTGTTCAATAAGGGCATCGAGAATGCCCTTTGTCACGGAATGTTCCCCACCGATTGCACAGAGAAACTTACCGTCTTTAACCGGCTTAAGCGCCGCTTCCCTGATATTTTCCATCATTGCCGCAGGTGTTGCTGCAATATCGACAGGTGGCAGGGTATGAATACCTATGTCACAGGTGTCCTGGTCCAGTTCTTCGTCGTAATATTCGAGATTGGCTGAAGCTTTGAGAAGAGCGGCGGGACCTTTAGATGTGCCGCCGCCGTAACTTACAGTTCCTTCGTAGGGTATGGGCAGGATGGCAACGCGGCAGTCTTCATAGTTGCAATGCTCTATTTCTTCGGGTCCAAAAGGGAATAATCTCTCAGCCACTATTTGGGCTCCATCCACTCCATGATGAGAACGGCCGCAGAAACTACGGTAGTCCAGTTGCCTGCTTTATCACCGGTTGCTGTCTGGGTGAGGTTTCTTGTATCGACGATTTTCCCCGACATTTTGAATACCTCTTCTCTTTCATCCCATGCTTTGTCTGGATCGAAGTCAATGCCGAGTGTGGTGGCCAGCATGGTAGCGGCCAGATCTTCAGCATAATCACCGGCTTTTCTTTCATTCTCACCGTATGAATGATGTTCCGAAAGATATCCGTGAGTCGATCTGTCATGAGGCAAGGCAACGCCCACCGAAGCTGCAATAAGCCTGTTAGGTTCGTTCGTGGCTTGCTCGGAAAGAACAACGAAAAGGATCTGTCCGGGCCTCAGCATGGCTTCACCCTTTTTTCTCGATATCATTTTACAATTGGGCGGAAATATACTGGATACGCGAACAAGGTTCTGAGCAGCGATCCCGGCGTCTCTAAGAGCCATTTCAAAGCTGGTCAGCTTTTCTTTGTGTTTCCCCACCCCTTTTGTAAGGTATGCCATTTTAGGTACGAGCATTGTCATTCTCCTCTGAAAAATAAATCTGAATCTTTAGTTCACCACTCTTTTTGTCTCATGCCCTTCAAATCCTCAAGTGTCTTTTGTACACCTGCCCTACACCTGTGATTCCCTGCTCCTCACACCTTGCCCGGAGACAAAAAAACAGGCAAATTGAAGCGTTACGAATTATGCAAAATATAGATTAATTTTTTTTAAAAAACAATACTAATGTGGGGGCAGGAATTAATAATTCACTCCTTGCCAAATTGCAGAAAAAGTGTTACTTTGGCAAGTATTTTTTTATTCCACCTTAATGAAGAAAAGACAGGGGAACCTTGAAATTTAATGAACTGAAAATAAACGCCTATGTAATGAAGGGGATAGAGGAAGCGGGCTATAGCGAATGCACCCCCATTCAGGAGATGACTTTGCCCGTATCGCTTTCCGGTAAAGATGTTGCCGGTCAGGCCCAGACGGGGACAGGGAAAACGGCGGCCTTTTTGCTGGCAACGTTTTCAAGACTTCTTGAGTCTGATAAGGAAAAAAAGTTTGCTGAAAATCCACGGGCTCTCATCCTGGCGCCCACAAGAGAACTTGTGGCTCAGATAGAAAAGGACGCCAGGCTTTTAGGCGGTTATGCGGGCCTAAAGGTTGTCGCTGTTTATGGCGGCGTAGATTATGACAAGCAGCGCCAGAGCCTGAAGGAAGGTGTTGATGTCCTTATCGGTACGCCGGGTCGCTTTATTGATTATCTGAAACAGAAGGTTTTTAATCTGAAAGATATTGAAATTATGATCCTCGATGAAGCGGACAGGATGTTCGATATGGGCTTTATCAAGGACATACGTTTTATCATGAGGCGGCTCCCTCCTTATTACAAGCGTCAGACAATGCTTTTTTCGGCTACTCTTTCAACAAGGGTTAAAGAGCTGGCCTATGAACATATGAACAATCCTGAATATTTCTATATTACGCCGGACCAGGTGACGGCGGAAAAGGTTGAACAGTGCATTTATAATGTTTCCAAAAAGGAGAAGCTCAGCCTTTTCCTGGGGTTATTGAAAAAAGATGGCTGGCAAAAGACGGTTGTTTTTATTAATACCAAAAGAGAAGGGGAAGCGCTGGAAGCGAGGCTTGCCTGGAATGGTTACAAATGTGGTATTATTTCAGGAGATATCCCGCAGAAAAAGCGTATGCGCATTCTTGAAGGCTTTAAACAGGGGGAAATTCCTATTCTTATCGCCACCGACGTTGCCTCCCGCGGAATTCACATAGAGGGTGTTACCCATGTTTTAAATTATGATATCCCCCAGGATCCGGAAGATTACGTCCATCGTATTGGAAGGACGGCCAGGGCCGGAGCGGAAGGTAAAGCCGTCTCCTTTGCCTGTGAAGATTATGCCGTATATCTTGAAGGCATTGAGGAACTGATCGGTATGAAAATCCCTATTGAGTGGGCTGAAGACGATATGTTTGAGCCTGAAAGGGAAGGGAGCCCACCGCCAAAATTTAAAAAACATGATATGCGGAGCAAGCGGCCCCATGACAGGCGAGAAGGTCATGCAAGAAAACATCAGAGACGATCAAAGGGCGGGTCCGGCAGAAGTGGTGGAAAGCAAAATAAGTAAATAAATCAATCAAGCAAGCAGGAAGGTTTTTTACATATGATCGGTGGAATTTTAAAGAAGGTTGTTGGCAGTAAAAACGACAGGACGCTGAAAAAGATGCAGCCCCTTGTTAACAGTATTAACGCCCTTGAAGATAAAATGAAGGCACTTAGTGATGAGGAACTAAAAGCCCTTACCCCTGCTTTTAAAGAGAGAGTTGAGAAAGGTGAAAGCCTCGACTCCCTTCTACCTGAGGCCTTTGCAGCCATAAGAGAGGCCTCGGTCAGAGTTTTAGGCATGCGTCATTTTGATGTACAGCTTGTCGGTGGCATCGTTCTTCACGGCGGCAGTATTGCCGAGATGAAGACCGGTGAAGGAAAAACACTGATGGCGACACTTCCCGTCTATCTCAATGGCCTTTCCGGCAAGGGTGTTCATGTGGTTACCGTCAATGACTATCTTGCCAGGAGAGATGCCCAGTGGATGGGGAAACTCTACACCTTTATGGGGCTTAACGTTGGGAATATTCTTCACGGCATGGATGATGAAGGCAGGAAGCGGTCCTATGCCTGTGATATTACTTACGGTACGAACAACGAGTACGGCTTTGACTATCTGAGAGATAACATGAAGTTCGAGATTGAAGATTATGTGCAAAGAGACCTTAACTTTGCCATTGTCGATGAAGTTGACTCCATTCTTATCGATGAAGCGCGAACGCCGCTTATTATCTCAGGTCCCACTGAGCAATCGACGGACAAATATTACCATATTGACAAAGTAATCCCCGGCCTTAGAAAGGACGAACACTACAGCATTGATGAAAAGGCGAAAAGTTCAGTCCTTACTGAAGAGGGAATCAACAAGGTAGAAAAAGCGCTCGGTATGGAAAATCTCTATCACCCTCAGAACATAGAAACCCTGCACCATGTAAGCCAGGCGCTTAAAGCACATACGCTTTTCAAAAGAGACGTCGACTATGTCGTCAGGGACAACGAGGTAATGATCGTTGATGAATTTACGGGAAGACTCATGCCGGGGAGGCGTTACAGTGACGGTCTTCACCAGGCCCTGGAAGCAAAAGAGGGGGTAAAGATAGAAAACGAGAATCAGACCCTTGCCTCTATCACCTTCCAGAACTACTTCAGGATGTATAACAAGCTGTCCGGCATGACGGGAACGGCGGAAACAGAAGTGGAGGAGTTCAGTAAGATCTATTCGCTCGATGTAGTGGTTGTTCCTACCAATAAACCAATGGCGAGAAAAAATCTCAACGATGTCATATACAAGACGGAGAGAGAAAAGTTTAATGCCGTCATGGAGGAAATCAGGGAACTTAATGAAAAGGGCCAACCTGTTCTCGTGGGTACCATATCCATTGAAAAATCGGAGCATCTTAGTGAACTTCTTAAAAAGAACGGTATAAAACACAATGTTCTCAACGCAAAAAACCATGCAGGCGAAGCGATGATTGTTGCCCAGGCCGGCAGAAAAGGGAGCGTTACTCTTTCTACAAATATGGCGGGACGAGGAACGGATATTGTGCTCGGTGGAAATCCGGAATTCCTGGCGGCGGACCAGGTGTCTGACAAGGAGAGCGAGGAGTATAGACAGGTTTTTGAAAAGATGACGGCTCAATGCCAGGCAGAAAAAGAGGAGGTCCTGGCTGCAGGCGGTCTTCATATTCTTGGTACGGAACGTCATGAGAGCCGGAGGATAGATAACCAGTTGAGAGGCCGTTCGGGACGACAGGGCGACCCCGGCTCATCCCGTTTTTTTCTCTCACTGGAAGATGACCTTTTGAGAATCTTCGGTTCCGAGCGAATTTCCATGATTATGAACAAACTGGGTATGGAAGAGGGGGAACCTATTGAGCATGGCCTTATTTCAAGAGCCATAGAGAATGCACAGAAGAAGGTGGAAGGCCATAACTTCGATATAAGAAAGCATCTTCTTGAATATGATGACGTTATGAACCAGCAGCGTTCCGTTATTTACGGCAGGAGAAGGGAACTGCTCAAAGGCGAGGATATTAAAGATTCTATTACCGATATTATTGTTGAAAGTGTGGATGAAACTTTTAATGCCTATGTCGATGAAAGGACGCCTTCCGACGAATGGGATATTAATGCCCTTAAGGAATCATTCAAGGAACAGTTCAGGATTATCATTGATGTTCCCGAAAGTCTTCTGGTAAAGGATAAAATTGAAGAACTAAGACAATCGATTCTTGATCAGGTAAAGAAAGCCTATGAGAGAAAAGAGGAAGAAATCGGTGAACCGCTCATGAGACATATTGAAAAGGTGCTCATGCTTCAGACCATCGATACACTCTGGAAGGAACATCTCCTTGCCATGGACTACCTGAAAGAGGGGATAGGGCTGAGAGGCTATGGACAGAAGGACCCCAAGCAGGAATACAAGCGTGAAGGGTACCAGATGTTCATGGATATGATGGGAAGGGTTTATTATGATGTTATCCAGAAACTCTTTGCCGTCCAGATAGCGAGAGAAGAAGATGCATCTTTTCTTGAAGAGAGAGAGGAACAGAAAATGTTTCTTGGTCGCGGAGGCGGAGAACCCCGGGAAAGAGAGACTGTCAGGAGAGAGGGCGACAAGGTGGGAAGAAATGACCCCTGTCCCTGCGGCAGCGGCAAGAAATACAAGAAGTGCTGCGGCAGATAGAGTCTGCTGCTTTATTTAAAGGAATGGATCAGGCATAAATGTTAAAGGTAAGTGGATTTAAATTTTCAGGCATTTCGGCCGGTATTAAAGGGGAAGGGAAAAAGGACCTTGCCCTCATAGTATCGGACAAACCCCTGTCGGCAGCAGCTGTTTTTACCACATCAAAGGTAAAGGCTGCTCCCGTTATTCTCGATCAGGAGAGGATCAAAAAGGGGATTGCACGTGCTGTTATCGTCAATAGCGGCAATGCCAATGCCTGTACGGGAGAGCAGGGACTTGAGGATGCGAAATCAACTGCCGGGAGTGTTGCGAAAAGTCTGGGAATTTCAGAAGAAGATGTTCTTCTTTCCTCGACAGGTGTTATCGGCCAGAGACTGCCTGTTAATAAAATTGAAAGCGCTGTGCCGGAGCTTGTTTCGTCTCTCGGCGAAGGAGGGGAAACTTTTGCTGAGGCTATTATGACGACAGACTCTTTTCCTAAAATGCATTCCGTCACTGACGTAATTGCTGGAAAAGAGGTTACTGTTGCCGGTGTGGCAAAGGGAGCAGGAATGATATCGCCCGATATGGCTACCATGCTTGCCTATGTCATGACCGATGCCGATATAGATTCAGGTATGCTTTCCCATGCACTGAAAGTGGCGACGGATGTGAGTTTTAATTGTATCACTGTTGACGGCGATATGAGTACCAATGATACGGTAATTGCGCTTGCCTCAGGTGAAAGCGGTATTGAAATTGTTGAGGGGGAGGTGGGGCATCTCAAGTTTCTCTCCATGATGGAAGAGGTAATGGTAGAACTGGCCAGGATGATTGTTAAGGATGGGGAAGGGGCGACCAAGCTTATTGAAGTTGTGGTCAGGGGCGCTGACCGGCGGGAAGATGCAAGGAAAGCGGCTGTCAAGATTGCCAACTCTCCCCTTGTAAAAACTGCTTTTTACGGTGAAGATGCTAACTGGGGGCGCATTGCAGGGGCTCTTGGAGGTTCCGGTATCGTGCTTGATGAGAGCAGACTGGATATCTACTTTGATAATGTGCAGATCGTAAAAGGCGGCCTCTTCACTGGTGAGGAGGCGGAAAAAAAGGCCACTCAAGCGATGAAAAAGGATGAATTTTCACTGCTTATAGATATTAACCTTGGTCCCCATGAATCAAGAATATGGACCTGTGATCTAACCCATGATTATATAAGAATAAATGCAGAGTACAGGAGTTAGCTCTCTTTTCCTCTATTGATTATCCTTTCTCATAAGATTTTTTACGGCGCTGTTTTCTTCTTTTTTTCTTTTCCATCGTCCTCTTTGAGTTATTTTCCTTTTCTTACTTTTTTTTGACTGAACAGGAATCAGGATGGTGACACATGGGTCGTTATCCCTTGTCGGAATAACTCTTTCAGCCAATAAGACCTTGATTATTAACGCTGTATAAAGTAGTATGTGACAGCTTTTTTTCTGCCTTGAATTAATTAAATCGGATTTGAAGGAGTTTTTTTGATGGACGTATGTGTCGTAGGTAGTGGATATGTCGGCCTTGTGGCAGGAGCATGTTTTGCTGATTCCGGTAATGATGTAATCTGCGTCGACATTGATGAAAGTAAGATTGAAAACCTGAATAAGGGGATTGTTCCTATTTATGAACCGGGCCTTGAAGAATTGATAAAAAGAAACGTAGAAGAAAAAAGATTGACTTTTACAACAGATGTTAAAAGTGCCGTCGAAAAATCCCTTGTTTGTTTTATTGCCGTCGGTACGCCTCCCGGGGAGGATGGCTCTGCTGATTTGCAGTATGTTCTTGGTGTTGCAAGAGACATTGGCCGAAATATGAATGGCTACAAAGTGATTGTCGATAAAAGTACTGTGCCCGTAGGGACGGCTGATAAAGTCAGGGAAGCTGTTGCCGGTGAGCTGAAAAAAAGAGGCGCCGGCTATGGTTTTGGTGTCGTTTCAAATCCCGAGTTTCTTAAAGAGGGCGCGGCCATCGATGATTTTATGAAACCCGATCGGGTGGTCATTGGTGTTGATGACGGTACTGATGCGGAAGAAATTATGAAAGAGCTTTATGAGCCTTTTGTAAGGACCGATAATCCCATTCTTATTATGGATGTGAGAAGCGCTGAAATGACGAAGTATGCAGCCAATGCAAAGCTGGCTGTCAGGATTTCCTTTATGAATGAAATAGCCAATCTTTGTGAAAAAGTTGGCGCTGATGTAAACAGCGTAAGAAAGGGAATTGGTTCTGACAGCAGGATAGGGCATTCCTTTCTTTTTGCCGGGATTGGTTATGGTGGTTCTTGTTTTCCAAAAGATGTAAAGGCCCTGTGTAAAACGGCTGCCGAAAATGATTATGATTTCAAAATTCTCGATGCTGTCGAAAGAGTAAATGAAATTCAAAAAGGTGTTTTGGTCGAGAAAATCACCAATTATTATTGTGGAGAAAAGAATGTTAAAGGCAAGACCTTTGCCCTTTGGGGACTCTCTTTTAAACCGAGAACCGATGATATGCGGGAGGCCCCTTCTATTGTTATTATTAATAAACTGCTTGATATGGGCGCTAATATCGTTGCCCATGATCCTGTGGCAATGGGTGAAGCAAGGCATATATTTAATGACCGAATAGAGTACAGAGATATCAATTACGATGCACTTGAAGGTGCAGATGCCCTGTTAATAGTTACGGAATGGAATGAGTTCAGGAGGCCTAATTTTGATCGTATAAAATCACTCATGAAAAAGCCGGTCATATTTGATGGCAGGAATATCTATAATCCCAGGGAAATGAAAAAGCTGGGCTTTGAGTACTTTGCTGTCGGGAGGAAGGTTTGAGAGTTCTCGTTACGGGAGGCGCCGGATTTATAGGAAGCCATCTTTGCGAAAGATTGCTTAATGAAGGGCATGATGTTCTTTGTCTCGATAATTTTTTTACCGGTTCAAAGGAAAATATTACTCACCTTATGGATAACCATAATTTCGAACTCATCAGGCATGACATTATCGAGCCCATTCTCCTCGAAGTGGATCGGATCTATAACCTTGCCTGCCCTGCATCACCTGTTCATTACCAGTATAATCCGGTAAAAACGACTAAAACCTCCGTCATGGGTACCATCAATATGCTGGGCCTTGCAAAAAGAGTAAGCGCAAGAATATTACAGGCTTCAACATCAGAGGTCTATGGAGACCCTAAAGTGCATCCTCAAAAGGAAGAGTATTGGGGAAATGTGAATTGCATAGGGCCAAGAAGCTGTTATGATGAAGGCAAGCGGGTGGCTGAAACCCTTATGGTTGACTATTACAGGCAGAACAGGGTAGACATAAAGATTGTCAGAATTTTTAATACTTATGGCCCCAGAATGGCAGAGAATGATGGCCGGGTCGTTTCTAATTTTATAATGCAGGCGCTTAGAGGTGAGAATATTACTATCTATGGTGATGGTACGCAGACAAGGTCTTTTTGTTATGTTGATGATCTTGTTGAAGGAATGATGAAGATGATGGAATGCCAGGATTTTACAGGGCCTGTTAACCTGGGAAACCCTGATGAATTTACCATGATCGAACTTGCAGATGAGGTGAAGAGAATAACGGGATCAAAGTCGAAGTTAATATATAAACCCTTGCCCCAGGATGATCCGACGCAGCGGCAGCCCGATATTTCACTTGCCATGGATAAGCTCGCCTGGAAACCTGAAATCAAGCTGAAAAAGGGGCTTGAAAAGACTGTTGATTACTTTTCTGAGAGGTTAGAGACCTGAAAAAGTGATTTTTTTGTATTTGTAAAGCTTCTTTTTTTGTTATGATACGAAAATACAAAGATATATTACCTCAAATTCATGAAAGCGTATTTGTCGAAGAGAGTGCGCAGATTATCGGTGATGTTGTTCTCGGTAAGGAATCGAGCGTGTGGTTTAATGCGACAATTCGCGGTGATGTAAACTACATCCGTATTGGAAACAGGACCAATGTTCAGGATAATTGTGTCCTTCACGTAACGAAGGGAACGCATCCTCTGGTTATTGGCAATGATGTAACCATTGGTCATAATGTTACGCTTCATGGCTGCACTATAAAAGACAGGTGCCTTCTGGGAATGGGGTCTATTGTGCTTGACGGTGCCCGGGTTGGTGAAGATTCTATTGTCGGGGCAGGCGCGCTTGTTACGGAAGGTATGAATGTAGAACCGGGAACACTGGTTGTCGGTGTTCCTGCCAGGCCGGCACGAGAACTGACCGATGAGGAAGTTAAAAGAATAAAAAAGTCGGCAATGAATTATATCGACTACATGAAGGATTACCAGACTTAATATTTTTAGTAAAGTCATAGAAAACAGGAATTCTTTCGTTGAATAGATCTGTTATAGCCTTTTTCTTATTATTGACCCTTGCGCTGCCGGTTCCCCATGCCTTTTCCTCGACAAACCAATATGGAGAGACGGGGCTTCTTTCCGTAGCTTCTTGTGAAACCATTGGTAACGGGAACCTTTGCCTTGGCCTTTGGGGAAACCTCTCCAAAGATAAAGATGGCGGCAAAAATAGTCTGATGCCTGCCTCTCTGACTTTCGGCATGTCAAAAGACCTCGAAATAAATATTTCTTATCCGAGCCTTCTTTTTAACAGCGATACGAATAATGATCCCAGGGGATACACAAACATAGGATTTAAACAGCGGATTTTTGGCACTAACCGGTCCAGCTATAAGCTCGCTATTTCAGGAGCAATGCTTAAACCGCAATCCACTGATCCCGATAAATCGGGTAAAACGGACTATGAAGGTAAACTCCTTTTGGGGGTGAGAGGAAAGTATGTAAAACTTCATCTGAATATGGGGTATCATGAAGCGGATACATTAACTTACGAAAATGAAACCTTTGTCAATGGCGCACTCGATACTTCATTTCATCCCAGGTACAGGCTCTTCCTGGAAATGGAATGGCGGTCGGGGCAGGTCCCTGATGAAGATAGTACAATGAGATATACACCGGGATTCCAGGTTTATATTACTCCATACCTGACTTTTACAGGTGGAGTAGATTTTTATCAGAGTGATGCTTTTGCCGAGCAGAGGATTATTGCAGGGATTTCTACATGCGGCGGCCTGGGGGAGTACATTGTACCTGTTCCAAAACCACCGAAGCCAATTATTGCAGAAGTTGAAAAACCAAAAGGTAAGCCGCCTATTCCTCTTTTACCAAAAATGATAACTGCCCGACGTGAAGAGATAGGTGTTGAATTCAGGGCGCCTGTTCCTCTTGCCCCCGTACCTGTTCCCGCTGCCCCTGAGGTTGCCGGTGTAGCTGCTCTTGAGGTACCCCTTACGGGGAAAGAGGAAGCGGTCCTGTTGCCTCCTGTCGCTCTGCCTCCTGCTGTTCCTGCCGGAGTGCCCAGTGTTGATGTCCTTGAGCCGGTTAAGCCGGTTAAAGGGAAAACAATGAGGAAGTTCAGACTTCCCGAACTGATGTTTGACACCAATAGCTGGACTGTCAGGCCTGAATCATTGCAATCCATTGGTCTTATTGCCCGTGAATTGCCCGAAGATAAAGAAAGTTTCTTTCTTAAAATTGAGGGACATACAGATAGTATAGGATCTGCCGTATATAATGAAAAGCTTTCACTGCAAAGGGCTTCTGCCGTTGCCGAGGCGATGATCGGTAAGTATGGTATTCCTCCTGAGAGAGTTTTTATTGAGGGCTACGGCGAAGGAAAGCCTATTGCCGGTAATGAAACTCCAGAGGGAAGGAGCCTTAACCGCAGGGTTGATGTTCTCCTTGTTGTCCCCAATAAATAGAGCCTCCTGAGGAATGATCTGGATGATGCGGTTGTTAACTAAGATAATTTTTTTTATCTCCCTCCTGATAATACCTCTTTTTTGCATTACTCCCTCTCTGTTTGCGGAGGAAAAAGAAGAAGGCATTGATGCGTTAAATAAAGCAATTAAAAATGGCAATGTCGTAGGCAGTGTGTATTTCGCTTTAAGAGAGGCCGAACTTGATACGAGGGCGATGAAAAAACTCGATAAGGTTGCCCGGTCTCTGATTGCGCTAAAAGGCCATTTTATTGTCAGGCTTGAAGGTTATGCTGAATCTTCCCGCGAGAAGAAATCGGCTATACTCCTTTCGATTCAAAGAGCCCAGTCTGTTAAGCTCTATCTGTCAGGAAAGTATCCCGAGTTGAAAGTAGCTTTCTATATGACCGGTTTCGGTCAAACAAGGCCCTTTGTTGCGGAGGAGGGGACTTCTATTGAAACGATAAGAAAGAAGGAAAGAAGAGTTGATATCGTTGTTTATTCGGGAGGAAGCTTTTTTGAAGAACCCCAGGAAATGAAAGTTGTTTCCAGAATTGGTTCTGCTGGAGCAACGGCCGTTGCAAAGCTGGTTTCTCCACTGGATAGTTTTACCCTTACCCCTCCGGTGGACGTCTTATGTGGTGAGGAATTTAGTGTCCAGGTTCAGGCCCTTGATGCGAAGGGTAAAGTTATTGAAAACTATGGCGAAGCAGGCGCTGCAGCTCAGCTGATACTAAGCAGCGCAAGTGAAACAGACAGGATCAATATCGAAGCAAAGAGCTTTGTTAATGGTGTTGCCACTGTTCCTGTAACACATTTGAAATCCGGTGCACTAACGCTGGTGGTGAAAGACATTACAGGAAAAATAAGTGGAAAAAGTAAAACTGTCAAAGTCAGGCCGGCTAAAACTGATCACTTTGTGGTTTTCTCACCGCAGCTTGCCATGGTCGGTGAAGAGTTTAGCGTTAGTGTTACCGCTGTTGATGCCTATGATAATGTTGTTAAAGATTATTCAAATAGAGGAAAAGGTGTCAATGTTACTGTCTCCGGGAATGGAGAAATAACACCTAAGGTCATAGAGCCTTCACAATTTAGTGATGGTGTTGCTCAGGTTGCTTTTATCTACGGTAAAGCTGAAGAGATTGTAATAAACTTCCTGGATAAAGAAACGGCGGCTAAGGGTAAAAGTGAGCCTTTGGTGGTAAGTGGAGAGGCGGCTCTCAAAGAGGTTGGCATACCTGCCGGAGTACCTGCACCTGCCGAAGTGCCCGCTCCTGTTGAAGTGCCCGCTCCTGTTGAAGTGCCCGCTCCCGTTGAAGTGCCCGCTCCCGTTGAAGTGCCTGAACCCGTTGAAGTGCCTGAACCCGTTGAAGTGCCTGCTCCTGTTGAAGTGCCTGCACCCGTTGAAGTGCCCGCTCCTGTTGAAGTGCCCGCTCCTGTTGAAGTGCCCGCTCCTGTTGAAGTGCCCGCTCCTGTTGAAGTGCCTGCTCCTGTTGAAGTGCCCGCACCCGTTGAAGTGCCCGCTCCTGTTGAAGTGCCCGCACCCGTTGAAGTGCCTGCACCCGTTGAAGTGCCTGAACCTGTTGAAGTGCCTGAACCTGTTGAAGTGCCTGAACCTGTTGAAGTGCCTGAACCTGTTGAAGTGCCTGAACCTGTTGACAAATCCACTTCTCAAGGTTTGTCACCTTTTGACGATTTGCCTGCGCCTGTGGATGTTTCCCCTGGTGAAGATGTGTCGGTACCTGAAGAAGAACCGACGGTTGAGGAAGCGCCCGTTGCTGAAGAC
>JAOUBX010000066.1 GCA_029860075.1 Deltaproteobacteria bacterium
TGACCTCCTGCAACAGTTCTGTTCGTTTCATCCTATCTCCTTTACGGAGATAATCATAAACCGGACAAATTACTTGTTACAATTCCGGACAGTATACTTGTTACTAACAATTGATCAAAATATTCTTGACATTTCTGCCGTTTGTGTAAAACATATTAGAGGGGGACATTGACAAAATGGAAAAACATCATGGAAAAGTTCTCAACAGAAAAAGCGTCAAAGTTCAAGGAAGAGCACAGGTATTTTAACGTTAACCACCTCTGGGCTCCCGGCTTCATGCGTGTTGTAGAAATACTTTATTACACGCCGGTAAGGCCGGAATTTATCGTTTTGACCTCCCTTTTCATAGGAATCATCGCATCTTACCTTTATTCCATGGGAGAATTTTATCTTTCTCTTCCAGCTGCGGTATTAGTTGTTATCAAAAATTATTTTGATAACGTAGATGGCCACCTGGCCAGAGCAAAGGGGATGGCAAGCAGGTTAGGGCGATTTCTCGACTCGCTGGCAGATGCCCTTGTTTATCTCTGTCTCTTCACAGGCATCGCTTATAACCTGGCGGAAAGGAATGCTTCTCCACCGGCATTCGGCTATGCCTATTTTGCCATGACCATGGCTTTTATCCAGTGTTCTTTTTACAATTATTACCTTGTGAGCTACAAAACCTGTCTCTATGGCGAGGGAATAAACAAGACCGATGAATCACGGGAAGATGAAAAGGAAAAATACGATGAAAATGGTTTTCGCGGTCTCTTGCTTTTTATATTGCATTGGATTTACCGGCTTCTATATGGCTGGCAGGACAAACTCGTTGCAGCAGTAGACAAAAAAGCCTATCAAAAATTCAAATTGAAAAACGATCATCTCGACGAAAAAGAAGCAGAAAACATCTGGTACACAAATAAAAAATTTGTTACCCTTTTCTCCCCTTTATGCTTTGGAACGCAGATTTTTACGCTCTTCCTTTTTACTATCTGTGACAACATTGCAGGCTTTTTAATTTCCCTGATAGTGCCCTGGAATATTTATTTACTGGTAGTTTATTTTCTGAAAATAAATTCATCACTGAGAAAAAAAAACGAAACTAACAATTACTAACGGTTAAACATTAAAAAAATGACTCTCCAAGACAAGCTTAAATATATTTACTATTAGAACTTATAATTCAAACTGAAGACAATGCGTCTTGGTTCTTGGGGCATGGATAGAAACCGCTGTGAACCCTCTCCATTATTGTAATATCTTTTATCAAGTAGATTCTGAATATTAAGTGTAGTGGAAAGCCCCCCAACCAGTTCATTCAGACCCATATGAAGATTCACCAGGACATAGTCATCTACAGTCCGTTCATCTTTGGAATAAGATTTAGAAGTACTTAAAACAAGCCTGTTATTTGTCCGACCAATCCACTTGATGGCAGGGGTAATATAAAAGTTGCCATACGATGCTGTGAGACCACTCTTTATTTTGTTTTTGGCTATGGATTGATGTTCTGTCTCTTTGTAGCCCTCTTTTTGTTGTCTGCCGTCAACATAAGAATAGTTTATCCAATAGCGCATATTTATCCCGGAAAGTCTATGCTCAAAATCGAGCGACAGCTCCCCACCATAATAATTGGCTTCCCCAATATTTTCTTTCCTTTTCCAGGGATTAATCTTTCCACCCTCAATAGCAGTAGTATTTGTCGTAGTATACCAGTCTGAATCCAATATTAAATCATCAATTTCAGTATAAAAAATATTTGCGCTAACTGTGAGCCTGGAAGGTGAACTGTGGTGCAATCCCAATTCATAGGTCCTTAATTTTTCAGGTTTTAAATCATGATTAGGAAGGTGAAAGTAGCCGCCCACATAATCTCCATCAATATCTGGTCCACTTTCAAAAGCACCAAAACCGGCATATGCATTAAAAGGAGAAGGCGCTTGCGAAGCCTCTCCATAGAGAAGTTTCACCCTGGTATTCTTAGCAGGCTCTACAACAAAACCAAGCCTGGGATTAAACGTATCCCCATAACGGCTGTTTTCATCATATCGTGCCCCCAGGGTAGCTGATATTATTTCGTTTAAACTTGATTGTAACTGCAAATAAGCGCCATAGTTCTTATAGCGCAGTTCGTATATCTTCATCGGAATACTTTCATTCGTACCTGCATAGGAAAAACCTTGCTCATCAGAGGATAAGTCCCTGTCATACTCATTCGTGAGATCGAAAGTTTTCGGCAATGCATAAAAGTCTTCGAAAGAGATTCCACCGACAATAGTATTTTTCTCGTTTATTTCATAGTTCAGCTGCTGCTCAATCTTGAACCTTTTCCCGTTGGCATATTTGTATGCGGTATTTTCAAAATTAGTAAAATTATTAATAAATTTGCTTCCGGGCAGAACTTCATAGGTAAGATAACTCAGAGAAGATTCTCCCGATAAATTACGACCGCTCTTAAAGTTGTAGTCGGCATAATAATTATTAACAAGGGTTTCCCACTTCACATTGTTATCAAATAACGCTTTATCAGGCGTACTCCCCTGGCCGGAAGGATGTCTGAAAAATGATCTACTATAGCCCAAAGTAAACTCATCATTAATATCAAGCTTTAAAAAACCGGTGTGGCTCTTGGTCCCCATATCGAAGTTTCTGTCTTTGCCGGCAACGAGCAGCACATCCGCAGTGCCCCCATTATGGTCATGATCATAATAAATATCTTCCAGCTTGTATTCATCATAATAGTCGGGAAGATCAGCATTGTCGGAAGAGTGAGAATGGGCGGCAAGTGAAATTTTGGTATTTTCTGAAAGTTTTCCGCCAAAATTAAAGTGACCGTATTTGTAACCAAAAGAGCCTGCCGCCGTCGTCAAGTCCAATCCATTAATGCGGTCAGGGTCTTCTGTAATAATATTAATCACACCGGCAAAAGCATCGGCACCATACAGGGCTGAAGCCGGTCCATAAACTATTTCTACCTGCCGTGCATTATAGAGAGGGAAGTTTTCTGCAATAGGAAGCTTTTCACCAGTCGGTGAACTTATGCGGTGACCATCCATCATGATGATTATTTTTTCCTGCTTAAATATTCCTCTCATAGCTATGCTATTGTATGTTTCCTGACAGCATCTATCCTGCACATCAACTCCCGGCATATCTTTCAGTAAGTCAAGGAGGTTACGATAACCCCGATGCTTTATTTGCGCCCTGGTTATAACCACAACTGTGGCAGGCGCTTCAGGTAAAGATTGTACGGTCTTTGTCGCTGTAATAACTTTGGGGATTTCCCAAAAAAGCAGTTCTTCCCGCTCCATCTGTCTTTCACTTGAGAGAGCAATAACAGGGAAAAGAACAAAAACAGCAATAAACGATAAGATGATTTTTCCTATATAATTCATGATTGATGGAAGGCCCCCTCTAAGAATTACCCCAAAGTCTAGCATAGGAATTTCTACTAGTAAACTTTTTCTATCATAAAATATAATTGTGTCATTAAAAAACAAAAATAGTAACAGCATTTTTAATTATTGCATAATATTGCCAATGATAGTAATTTTTCAATTAAAGTATTTTTTCTCATCTTGATTGGAGAGTTTTATGTTTATTGAAAGCTCAAGAAAAATAATAAGAGGACAAAACTACGGCGATATATCAAAAAAAAAGTTATTGAATTACTACAGCACATATTATGAAATAAACGCCAGATTTCCTGATCCATCACAGGTTTTAATTGAAACCAGAACTGATTGCAATAGAAAATGTAGCTTTTGCCCACAATCTCACCATGAACGTCCATTCAAAGAAATGGAATGGACAGTTTTTGAAAAAATTATTAGTGACTTAGCTAATGTCAACTTTTCAGGACGTATAGCCTTTTTCATAACCAATGAGCCACTTTTAGAAACCCGTTTACTTAAAATGCTACGACACACGAAAGAAAATTGCCCGAGAGCGTTCCTGGATATCAACACCAATGGACAACTTTTAACAGCCTCATTACTTGAAGATCTCTTTAAGGAAGGACTTGATAATATCAATATTGAGGATTACATGTCTGCTGAAAAATATGATAAAGGCTACAAAGCCCCTAACATTAAAGAAATCATCAAGAGTTTTAAAGATAATCCCAAGATAACATATCACAAACGGAGTACAAACGAGGTACTATCAAATAGAGCTGGGAATGTCAAAAAAGAGTCTTCTTTAACCAAAGAGAAATCTGTTAACAATTTTTGTTATTACCCTTTTAAAAAGCTCGCAATAGGATCCACGGGAGAGGTTGTTCTATGCTGTATGGACTATAAATATGAGGTGTGCTTTGATCACATTATGGAACATAACATATTTACAATATGGCACTCTGAACCTGCCAATAATTACCGTCGAATGCTTTTATCCGGTAAACGTGAAAATTTTTGTGCAAATTGTGATGAAGGTCTTTATGAAGAAAAAAGTTAGAATAAAGGACAAAAAGTAAAAAGAGGAAGAATTCTCTTTTACCCCTTATTTACCCCACCCGCTTTCTTGCATAGCCCCTGGATACTGCTATCATAGTTATCATAATAAATAAAACTGAAAAACCATAAAAGGGGGGAAAGAGATGAAAAAAAGAATGCTCAAATCCATGATATTGATGGGACTGGCTTTTCCGGTGCTGCTTGCCGGGTGCGGCGCTATCTACACAAATATAAAAACACCTCTGCCGAGCCTGAGTGTCAAGCCGACTGCCGCCAACAAGGCAAAAGCGGGAAGTTCCATTTGCAGTTCCTATGCCTGGCTTGTGGCGGTGGGCGATTGCAGCATTGAGGCCGCCATGAATAACGGCGGGATCAGCAAGGTACATCACGTGGACCGTCAGAAACAGACCTACTTCTTTGATGTCTACACAAAAGATACGGTAATTGTTTACGGCGAGTAAGGTTCTCTTCCGCCTTTTCCGGGGGAAAAACCTTACCCTACTTCATTGAGCGGTCTCAACCTGAAGGCAGCGCCAAGCTCCTCTTCGGCAATTTTCCGGCACTTCTCAATATCGAGATTCGGGATGCCGACGACAGAAGCCGTCACATGGGGAATGTGCTTTCCCGCCTCTTTGATGAAGTCTTTCACCGCTTCGTAGGCGCCGGTAAAGGGGGGACGGCAGATTTTATCATAAAGCTCGGGAGTATCCGCATTGAGGCTTACCGAAAGGGCATCGATAAGGCCATCAAGTTCGGGCAGAATATTTCGCTTATAAACGGCATTGGCAAGACCGTCCGTATTGATTCTTACCTTTGCCCCTTTTTCCTTAAGCCATGCCGCGACTTCCTTAATGACATCCAGCCTTAGCAAGGGTTCTCCAAAGCCGCAAAAAACAACCTCCTCATAGGGAGAGGGATCGTCAATGGCGCTGATTATCTCTGCAAAATCAGGATCTCTTTCAAGCTCCAGATAATGGCCCTTAACAACGAAATCCCTGTTTTTGGGACAAAAGGGACAGGCATTGGTGCAGCGGCTGGTAATATTAAGGTAAAGCGAATCCCTGATCCTGTAAGCAATTTTTGCTTTTTCAAGGTTCCCTATGCGAAAGAGCTTTTCCGTATTCATCGTTGTAATTCTCGCTACATCTTCGAGGGAAAGGCCCTTAAGCTCGGCAATCTTTTCGGCGACTTTTACCACATAAGAGGGTTCATTCCTCTTGCCCCGGTATGGAACAGGCGCAAGGTAAGGGGAGTCCGTCTCTATGAGCATCTTTTCAATGGGGATTTTTCTCACTACTTCATGAATGTTAGTCGCCTTCCTGAAGGTAACAATGCCGGGAATGGAAATATAAAAACCGAGTTTGATGCAGTCCACAGCCATTTCAGGCGTGCCTGAAAAACAGTGAATAACGCCCCCTTCTTCTCCTGCTTTCTCACTGCGCAGAATCTCCAGGGTATCCCTTTCCGCCTCACGCGTATGAATAACGAGCGGCAAATGCGCTTCCCTCGACAGGGCAATAAAGCGTCTGAAGACTTCTCTTTGCACCTCCCTGGAAGAATGGTCATAATGATAATCGAGGCCCACCTCACCGACGGCAAGAACATTTTCATTTTGCAAAAGCGCCTTTATACCGTCGCAGGTCTCCTTTCTTACCTCTCCCGCTTCGTGAGGGTGAACACCGGCCGTTGCGTATATGAAAGGATACTTGCGGGCCAGTTCAAGAGAAGACCTGCTCCCGGCAAGCGAGGTGCCGACAGTTATGATCCTGGCCACACCTGCCGCATTTGCCCTTTCAATAACCGAATCAAGGTCCGGACCATAATCGGGAAAATCAAGATGGGCATGAGAGTCGATAAATGTAATTTTTTTACTGCTCTTTTCCATAAAAATATTATAGTTCAAAGGGTTAAATGATTTTCCACAAAAACTGTGGATAAGTTATCGGGATAGAAAATTTCGGCATTAAAAAAGCCTTCTGTGACGGGGACGGCAGCAGATTGCCTAAAAATAAGGCAAGAGAGCAGCGAAATAAATTATCAAGTCAAATCAACAACTTACAAACGTCAATATATTAGTTTGGCAGAAGAGGCCACTTTTAGATACTTATATCATCATTCCTGTCAAGTTATCCACAAGCGACAATAAAATATGTGGATAAAAGGGAAAAATCCCCTTATTTTCCTGACATTTGGATTATTTGATTCTCGTCCCCGCCTTAACGTCGCCGTCAAAGGTTGTCAGTTTAAGTCCATCACCACCGGCGGCAAGGATCATTCCCTGTGATTCAACGCCCATCAGCTTGACAGGCTTTAGATTGGTTACAACGGCCACCTGCTTGCCGATGAGGTCTGCCGGCTCATAATCTTTTCCGATACCGGCAACAACCTGCCTCAGCTCGCCCGTATCGACCTGGAGCCTGACAAGTTTTTCCGATTTAGGCACTCTTTCGGCCGCTTTGATAATACCGGCTTTCAGTTCAACCTTCATAAAATCATCAATAGAAATTACATTTTCCATGTCAGCCTTTTTCTCCAACTTCTCTTTTTGCTTTTTATTAGTTTTCTCTTCTTTCTTAACTTCCACCCGCGGGAAAAGTATTTCCCCTTTTTTAACCTTGAGCCCCACCGGGAAAGCTCCCCACTGTTCAATACTGGAAAGCGTCAGGCGATCTTCAACATCTGCTATACCGAGCTGAATCCACATCTTTTTGGCTGACTCGGGCATAAAGGGTGAAAGCATGATTGAAATATGCCTCAGCGACTCTATAAATGTGTAAATCACCGTATCGAGACGGTCCTTCTCTTTTGCCAGTTTCCAGGGCGCAGAGTGGTCGATATACCTGTTCGTCTCCCTGATAAGCTCCCATAAATGATCGAGGGCCCTGTTAAAGGCGAGGTTGTTCATGGATTCCCTGTAGCCCCTGAGACTTTGTGCGGCAACACTGACAAGATTGTCGTCAAGGGGGTCACCCTTCTTCGCTGCGGGGATGACGCCATCTGCATATTTTTCAGCCATGGTAAGGCTTCTGTTAAGCAGATTTCCCAGATCATTACCAAGGTCGCTGTTTATCCTCCCGATGAAGGCGTTAACCGAATAATCACCATCGAGTCCAAAAGAAACCTCCCGCATGAGGAAATAGCGGAAAGGATCGACACCGAACTCATCGGCTACGCTGTAGGGATCAACCACATTTCCCAGCGATTTGGACATCTTTTCGCCTTCCACGGTCCACCAGCCATGGGCAAAAACCTTATTGGGCAGAGGCAGGCCGGCAGCCATGAGAAAGGTAGGCCAATAGACGGCGTGAAACCTCAATATGTCCTTCCCGATAAGATGAACATTAGCAGGCCAGAATTTATTGAAGCGCTCTTCTTCAGAAAAACAGCCCGGCGCCGTAATATAGTTTGTGAGCGCATCGAACCAGACGTAGATAACATGCCTTTCATTACCCGGCACGGGGATGCCCCATTTAAAGGTCGTCCGGCTGATACTAAGATCCCTTAAGCCCTCTTTCACAAAAGAGATGATCTCATTCCTTCTCGATTGGGGCTGAATAAAATCGGGATTTTCCTCGATATGCTTGAGAAGCCTTTCCTGGTAGGCGGACATTTTGAAGAAATAGCTCTCTTCTTTCAGTTTATCAACAGGTCGTTTGCAATCGGGACAGTTTCCATCGATTAACTGATTCTCCGTAAGAAAGGTCTCACAGGGCGTGCAATACCAGTCTTCATACTCTCCCAGATAAATATCTCCCTTTTCCTCAACACGCCGGAATAGTTCCTGCGCCGTCTTTCTGTGCCTTTCTTCCGTGGTGCGGACAAAATCATCATTGGAAATATTAAGCTTTTCCCAGAGACCGCTGAAACGCTTCACCACCCTGTCGGCCAGCTCAATCGGCGCCTCTCCTTTTGCGGCAGCCGCCTTTTCCACTTTCTGGCCATGCTCGTCCGTTCCCGTCAGAAAAAAAACCTCATCCCCTTCAAGTCTCCTGTAACGGGCCATTACGTCAGCCGCCACCGTTGTATAGGCATGACCTATATGAGGAACATCATTGACATAATATATGGGGGTCGTTATATAAAATTTATTGTTCATTTGTTTTTTTACGCCACCTTTTCTTTTTTCTTCTGAAGCGGTTTTTCTTGTCATTTTTATCGCTTCCATTGTTGTCATTTTTCTGTTCACCGCTCTTTTCCCTGGTATCGGCCTGCTTCGGAGACTGCCGGGCAGCTTCTTTTTTAGGCGGCGCCTGCTTTACCCGGGGCTTTTCTTTTGCAGGTTCGGGCGGGACAACAGGAGGAGGTGAAACAGGGGTCATCATACCATCGACATAATTCTGGTATTCATAGGACAGACAGCACATTAGCCGTCCACACATGCCGGAAATATTGGCAGGATTTAGAGAAAGCCCCTGTTTCTTTGCCATTTTTACACTGACAGGCTCAAAACTGGTAATCCAGGTGGAGCAGCAAAGCATCCTGCCACAGGGTCCGACAGCCCCTTTTTTCTTGGCTTCGTCCCTGACCCCGATCTGCCTCATTTCAATCCTGATATGGAGCTGACAGGCAAGGTCCTTGACCAGTTCCCTGAAATCAACCCGCTCTTCGGCAGTAAAATAAAAAATCGCCTTGCTGCCGTCAAACAGGTATTCCACATTGACGAGCTTCATGCAAAGATTCATTTTTTCTATAATATCCCTGCAACGGTTAAAGGCCTCAATCTCCTTTTCCCTGTTTCTCTCGATCTGCATAAAATCTTCATCTGTTGCCTTGCGAAGCACTTTCTTTAAGCCCCTCGCCGGCTCTTTTTCGCCTGCCTCGTAAGGTTCGAGCTTGACAGCGCCGAAAGAGAGGCCCGATTCGGTCTCGACAATAACCTTCTCCCTTTGCTTGAGGTCAAAGGCCTGGGCGTCAAAGGAGTAGATCTTGCCCCACTCCTGGAATTTTATTCCTACAATTTTCAGCATAATGTTGCCTTTTCATAATAAAATTTTATAAGCATATCTTCTACGGCAAGCCTCTTGTTGCCATTCATTAAGAGAGCAGTCTCCGTTCCACTGACAGCCTCCGCCATGTGGAGAAGAGAATTCAGGGAATAGAATGCTTCTCCTTTCCGCATAATATCCTGATGCGCAATTTTAATCAGTTGGTCTTCTCCCATACCGGCCTTAACAAAAGCCAGGTCCCTTAAATAAAACTTGATAATTTCCAGGGAATCCATCAGCTTTTCAAGGCTGTCTTTTTTGGTCAGTTCTTCTGCCAGAGAAAAAACCTCATCCATACTCCCAAGTTCCGTTACGGCAGAAAGGAGCCGCTCCTTCTCATCTGCCGGAAAACTTTCAAAAAAAGAAAGGGCCTTGCCGGGGCTCCCTTCGGAAATCCTTGCAATACCGGCGGCATCCCTTTCTGAAAGACCCTGCTCTTTTACAAGAATATCCGATATTTCATCATTGGAAAGGGTATTAAACTTGATCTTCTGACACCTTGAGATGATAGTAGGAAGCAGTTGCCTTACGTTCTCCGCCAGCAAAATCAAATAGGCTGCCGCAGGCGGTTCTTCGAGCAATTTAAGTAAAGCGTTGGCTGCCGCCGGATTCATCTTGTCGGCGCCATCAATGATACAAACGGCAGCTTTGCCTTCAAAGGGTTTATAAGCCAGTCTTTTTTGAAGTGCTCTGATCTGCTCTATTTTAATAAACTTCCCGTCAGGTTCAACCAATATAATATCAGGATGGTTACGATCTGCGCTTTTCCTGCAACCATTACAGATACCACAGGGTTTTTCCCCTGTGGAACTGCACTGAAGCGCGCAAGCCAGGTTAAGGGCTACCCTCCTTTTCCCGATACCACTCATACCGGCAAAGAGATAGGCATGGGGAACCCTATTGCTTCCAAAGGCCCGCTCAATAATTTCAACCTGCCTTCTGTGCCCTCTTATCCCGCTTTGAAGACTCAAGTTACCTTAGCTCCCGCTCACTGCCTGCTGCCGGGGAGCCGGCCTTATCCAGGTAGATTTCCAATATTGTTTCATGCAGTTTTTCCACAGAAAGCGTACCGTCAACAACAACGACCCTTTCAGGACAGGCTGCGGCAATGGCCATATACCCTTTTTTCACCTTTTCATGAAATGAGATATGCTCATTTTCAAAACGGATTTCACGGGAGCCTTCACTTTCTGCCCTTTTAAGGGCCCTGCCGATACCGGTCTCTACGGGACAATCGATAAGAAAGGTAAGGTCCGGCATGAGCCCTCCCGATGAAAGGCCATTGAGTTCCCCGACAAGATCGAGATCAAGCCCCCTGCCGTAGCCCTGATAGGCAACGGTAGCATCAAGATATCGGTCACAGAGGACCGTTTTCCCCTCCCTTAAAGCCGGGGAAAGAATTTCTTCCACATGCTGGGCCCTGTCAGCCGCATAAAGCAGCAATTCGGCCTTTGGCCTGATGTCACTATTTTCCGAATGGAGAAGCAGTTCACGGATTTTTTTACAGACCGCGCTCCCCCCCGGCTCTTTCGTCATGACATAAGGCGCCGCATTTTGTTCAAGGTATTCCGACAAAAGGGCAATCTGGGTGCTTTTTCCGCACCCCTCTGTCCCTTCAAAGGTTATAAATAAAGCCAAGGAGAATTCCTTCTAAATATAATTTATACACCTTCCCGGCTGATCGAAAAGAAGGTCCAATCAGGATTTTGACAATGATTAGGGAAATAGTGACGTAAAAATGACTAAAGGCAGGTTAATTATAGTAAAAATATTACGCTATGAGCAAGGAAAAACCCAAATTCCTGTTCAGGAGTTTGGGATGACAAGGGATTTTCATTATGAAACTGCAAAAAAAAGGGGAAGAGTAAACTCTTCCCCCTTCTGCTTCCTTATAAAACATTATCAGGTAACATCAGACATGCTGATATTGCATCTCATGGTATACTTTCGCAGCTTGTCGATTGCCGCCTTTTCTATCTGTCTGATTCTTTCCCGGGTAACACCAAAGACCTTTCCAATGCTCTCAAGTGTCATGGTATCATCTTTTTCGAGTCCAAAGCGCATGGCTATAATACTTTTTTCCGTATCATTGAGGGTATCGAGCCAGCGCCCGATCTCCATCTTCCTGTCTTTTATATCAATATCAAAACTTGGCGGATTAAGGGACGTATCTTCCAGCACATCTTGCAAGCTATAGTTAAAATCGGAACTGGAGTCCTGATCCATACTATTATCGAGGGAAGCCGTTCTTTTTATGAGCATGGAGAGCTTCGTAATCTGCTTGGGTGTCGTTCTCATTTCCTGGGCCAGTTCCTCTACCGTCGGTTCCCTGTTAAGAACAAGCACCAGTTCTCTCGATGTTTTAAGCATCTTGTTAATTTCATCGGAAATATGAACGGGGAGCCTGACGACCCTTGACTGGTTGACAATGGCCCTTTCAATACACTGCCTGATCCACCAGGTGGCATAGGTGGAAAAGCGGTAGCCTTTCGACGGATCAAATTTGTAGACTGCCTTTATGAGCCCTATATTTCCTTCCTCGATAACATCGAGAAAGGGGAGGCCCCTGTTAACATATTTTTTGGCGATCTTGACAACCAGTCTCAAATTGGAGGAGATCATCGTATCGACGGCCTCTTTGTCCTCCTGCTGGACCCTGATAGCCACCTCCCTTTCACGTTCCGCCGTCAGCAGTGGAATTTTCCTGATCTCCTTCAGGTAAATAGCAAGGTTCTCAGAAGTATTTCCTGAAAAGGAATATTTTTTTCCACTATTCCTGTTCATCGAATGAGATTTTCCCTCAGACGAAAAAGAAGCTTTATCCATTTTTAACCCCTTTCTTGCTTTATAGCATCAATAGGTATTCTAAATAATGCCATTGTCACACAAAAAAAGGGCTTTGTCGCGTCACATATTGCTAAATGTGCGACATATATTGCTAATATGCATTTTTTTTTGCGAATTCAATAAATTTCGGGGTATTTATCTCTTCGGTACTCTGCGGCGGTTTGACCAAGCGTGGTTTTAAAGGCTCTCTCGAATTGCCTGAGGCTGTTAAATCCCACAGAAAAGGCGATTTCGGAAATATTTGCATCTTGCTGGGAAAGCGCTTCTTCAGCTTTTTTGACTCTAAAATAGTTTAGGTAGTTAGTAAAGGAAATGCCCATGACCTTTTTGAAGAGGCGGGTGAAGTGATACCTGCTCACACCGGCAACATTAGCCACTTCCTCCAGGGTAATTCGCGTTTTGTAATTATCATTCAAATATTTTACAGCCCTGCCGATACCTTTGGAATCCTCAATAAGTTCATCGTCGAAATCAGGCTGAAGGGGAAGGCCCGCAAAAAAAGTGGCCTCCCTGTCTTTCCTTTCACCGACAATATCGAGGACTTTCTCAATGAGGATTTTGGGATCGAAAGGTTTGATAAAGTAATCTGATATGCCGAGTTTGAAGGCTTTAATCGATATCGTTTCCGAACCATGGCCCGTCATAAATAAAACGGGAAGATCAGGAGCGATCTCCCTTATTGCGGCCAAAACGTCGAGGCCTGTCATATCGGGGAGATTATAATCGAGAATAACCAGGTCGACGAGCTCTTTTTTTACAAACTTAAGCGCCTCATTACCTGAAAGCGCCGAATCTACATGGAGACCTCTGCGGGAAAGCAGGAGGGACAGACTTTCACAAATCCATTTCTCGTCATCAATAACCAGCAAACGACCTTTTTTCCTGGCTAAAGCCCCTTTTTTATTAACACCGACCATTACACCTCCAACGTCAATCAGGAACTTAATAAATTAACAAATGTGCACTAATTGTCAAGCAAAATCAGCGCAGAGCAACAATAAAATCCATATTAAGAAAGATGACGCAAAAAATGAAGGAAAATTTATTTAAATATTTTCTTCCGCCCCGACCGTTCCTTAAAAAGGAGCCTTACGGGCGTGCCCTCAAAACCAAATGTCGTCCTGATCTTGTTTTCCAGGTATCTTTCATAGGAAAAATGAATTCCTTTCGGATGATTGGTAAAAATAACAAAGGTAGGAGGTGAAACAGAAACCTGAGATGAATAGTAAAGTTTCACAAACTTCCCCTGATATGACGGAGGGTGGTGCCTTTTTTCCGCCTCTTTAATGATATGATTAAGCTCAGCCGTAGACACGCGTTTTGCCGCTTCTTCAGCAACTTCATCGGCAAGCGTTAAGACCTTGATTGCCCGCTGGCCGGTCAATGCCGAAATAAACAGGATAGGCGCATAATCCATATACTTAAGGTCCAGCTTTATCTGCTCTACATATTTACCGACAGTGGAGTTATCCTTTTCTATAAGGTCCCACTTGTTAACGGCTATAATGCATGCGCGCCCCTTTTCATGGGCATATCCGGCAACCTTCACATCCTGCTCCGTTATCCCCTCCGAAGCATCGATAAGGATGATAACGACGTCACTCCTTTCAATGGATGACAAGGCCTTTATAATTGTATATTTTTCAAGCCTGTCACTGACCTTGCTTTTTCTTCTGATGCCGGCCGTATCAATGAGCAGATATTTTTTATGGTCAACCTGGAGCAGTGAATCAACAGAGTCTCTCGTCGTGCCGGGCACATTGCTCACGACAACCCTTTCCGTGCCGAGCAGCCTGTTTACCAGCGAAGACTTGCCTACATTGGGCCTGCCGATAATGGAAACTTTTACAAGGTCTTTCTCTTCTTCCCTGTCGAGTTCAGGAAAGGAACTAACCACCTCAGTTACAAGGTCATATACACCCCGGTTGTGCTCTGCCGAAATGGTAGAGAAACTTTCTATGCCGAGGCGGTAAAAATCGGTAGCGCCGTCTTCCTGGCTTTCGCCATCAACTTTGTTAACAACGTAAAAAACAGGCTTTTTCACCCTTCTCAGCATTTCACCAACAGCTTCATCGGAAGGAGTAAGACCATCTTTCCCGTCCATGAGAAAGATAATGCTGTCAGCCTCCTCCATGGCAAGCTGGGCCTGTTCTCTCATCTGAACAAGCATCCTGTCTTCCGAAACGGGCTCAAAGCCACCGGTATCTATAAGGGTAAAAAGCTTCCCGTACCAATGCACATCACCGTAATTCCTGTCCCTTGTAACACCGGGCATATCGTGGACGATGGCATCACGGGTCCTGGTAAGCCTGTTAAAAAGGGTGGACTTGCCCACATTGGGACGGCCGACTATGGCAACAACGGGTTTCATAAGGTCTCATATGATAGAGCAGTACACTTTTTTATTCAAGGAATCCTTGCCTGTGGAGAATCAACATCTGTTAAATGCAGAAGCAGGAGGCTATTATGGAGAGGACTTGCCGCCCTGAAGAAGAGGACAGACAAAAAAGAAGGCGTCCACTTTACCAGGGGCGATAAACCGGCCTCATGGGAACAAAATCTTTTAATCATTTTTTTTCATTTCCACTCTTGCCCTGTTTACCAGGAGATGGGCCTGCCTTGTCGGTTCAGGCAGTCTGTACTTTCCTGTCGCAGCCAGGACCATCGCCTTGCTCCCTTTTACATCGATCAGGTGGCCGGGAGAAACAAAAAGCGGCTTTACCCCTCTTTTACTTCTCAAAACAAGGCCAAGCTCATCATTACCAATCTTAAGGGGAGATGAATCCCCTTTTTCACTGCCGGGTTCATTATATTCTCCACATAGCCTGCTCTTGGCACAACCGATGGAAGGTATGCCAAGGAGCACACCCAGGTGCGATGCAATGCCCAAGCGCCTCGGATGGGCAATTCCCTGTCCGTCAAAAATGAGGAGATGAGGCTTCTTTATCAGCTTTTTGAACGCTTCCATTACAACAGGACCCTCCCGGAAAGATAAAAAACCGGGAATATAGGGAAAGGTCACCCGTGAGGAAGCCGTCACCATCTCGACGGGCTCCATTTCAGGAAATGAAAACACCACAATAGCCGAATGAAAGTGGTCTGAACCACGGTCATAGGAAACATCTATTCCGGCCACCCGGTGAACGGCCTTTGCAAGAGGCTTCAAAAGAACCCGCTTGCTCAATGCTTTCTGGATTTCCACTGCCTCGGCAGTAGAGACATTCCACGAGGGTATTTCAGGGATATGCATGGTCAAAGTATAAAATAATATTTTTTTCTTGCAACTTATTTTATAATAAGAGTATCTTAATATTTGAATATATTAAACTATGAATATATATTAAAGGAACATGAATAAAAAAGAAAGCAGGAAAATCGATTTTTCAAAAGAAGCTGATATACTTAAAGCTGTGGGGCATCCGGCAAGGTTGAAAATCGTGGCAGGCCTTATTGAAAGCGAGTGTTGCGTCAAGGATATCCGGGAATGCCTGGACCTT
The DNA here is from genome assembly GCA_029860075.1 of Deltaproteobacteria bacterium. Lineage (NCBI taxonomy): Bacteria > Pseudomonadati > Myxococcota > Myxococcia > Deltaproteobacteria bacterium. The sequence goes on from JAOUBX010000066.1 coordinate 15,766, forward strand.
CCCCAACCTGTTATATCACAGCATCTTTCCCTGCTGAGAAACAAGGGAATCGTTACAGGAAAGAGAGAAGGCAACAGGATTCATTACCGGGCAAGCAACGCTGTTGTAAAAAATATAGTGGCCGCTTGCATGGATGAGAAAAGAAAAGGAGGGAGCTAAAATCATGAAAGATCTGCTTTTGTTTGCAGCTATCATGGCAGGCTGGTTTGCGCTTAACAGGTACATACTGCCCAAATTCGGCGTACAAACCTGAATGAGTGAAACCTGTCAACCCGGGTCCCGGGATGAAAAAAAGAATACTGCCGACAACAATGAATGACATATAACAATATTTTATGGAGGTTTATTGATGAGTGATTACGGTATATCCAAAAAAGTTGACCTCGACTATGACAAGGCTGTCAGTAAAGTACGGGAATCCCTTTCGACAGAGGGTTTCGGCGTATTAACCGAAATTGATGTAAAGGCGACTCTCAAACAAAAACTGGACAAGGATTTTAAGAGGTACGTCATTCTCGGCGCCTGTAATCCGCCCTATGCATACAAGGCGCTTACTTCTGAAAACAACATCGGTCTTTTGCTTCCCTGCAATGTCATTGTTTACGAAAACGACGATGGCGGCAGCACTGTTTCGGTCATCGATCCTATTGTAGCCATGAACATGGTCGATAATCCGGTCCTTGCCGGGATTGCAAAAGAAGTCAGGCAAAAACTGATTAATGTCATCGATCTTATTTAATTAAACCTGGAAACAGCCGGTGGTTCCCGTATTGTCCGATTAGAAATGCACCGATGTTCCTCCCCCTTCAAGGGGGAGGTCAGGAGGGGGATGGGTTATTTTTTTGATATCATTTCCACGTTAACCTATTCCCACCCCGACCCTCTACCCTCAAGGGGCATCGATGCCCCTTGAAAGGGAGGGCGTTTTTAAATTTCTGCAAAACCCGAACCGGACACTGCTGAGTCGGCTCATGGTTTCCAGGTTAAAAAAAGGAGGTTCTTATGAAGAAAATGATGATTTATTTTTTAGCGCTTTCCATCGTTATTATCGGAACTCAGGCGTCGGGAGGGACGTCGGAAGAAAGGGTAAAGAGCAAGGCCAAAAAGGTTGCTGACCAGATTACCGAATTAAGAAGTGAAAGAGCGGCCTCACTGCTTGATGCGGATATGAAGATAACGCCTGACCTTTTTAAAAGTGTCTGCGGGCCCGTTAAAAAGAAAGCCATGGAGATTGCTAAAAAAGAAGGGCTTAAAATCCGTCATGCCGCCATTAAAAACAGGAATCCCGCCCATGAAGCAACGGAAGAAGATGTAAAGCTTCATGACTTTTTCAGCAGCAATCCCGATAAAAAAGGCCTCTGGGAGAAAGTTACTTTAAAGGACAGGAATTTTGTTAAGTACAGCCGTCCCGTTTATGTTGAAAAAGCCTGCCTTAATTGTCATGGTGAAAAAGAGAAAAGGCCGGAATTTATAAAGAAAAAATACCCACGGGACAAGGCCTATGGATTTAAGGTCGGCCATCTCAGGGGAATAATACAGGTTATGGTCCCCATAAGCGAATAAAAGAAAGAAAGGAGGGAAAAGAATGCATGTAGAAAGATTATTGAGACTCATTGCCGGCACATTTATTCTTTTAAGCCTGGTACTGGCTGAACTTCATTCAACAAAATGGTTATGGTTTACCGCCTTTGTAGGTATAAACCTTTTTCAGTCAGGCTTTTCCAACTGGTGCGGAATGATGACCATACTAAAGAAGTTCGGTGTCAGACCCTGCTTGCCATCCCGACAATCAGCACAGGGCGGATAAGATCGGTCATCCAATCGGTCAGCCCGGCGCTGTCCGCAGAAAATGCCCCTGCCGGGAATTTAAGGGGGAGGGCCATGTTAACGGACATTCCCTCCCCTTTCACAGGAACAGGGAAAAGAGGACCGGCAGCATATCTATTACCGTCAAACAGGCAGGGTGTTCGTCAAGCCTCTTTCTGTTTACCAGGCGATGACAAGTCTCTTAATGTCCTGCAAGGCGATCTCCCTTAAGCTATTTCCCTGTTAGCAACAAATAGAACTGTCCGGTTTTATGATAAATGAACTGTCCGGTTTTTACATCGTTAAGGAAAGTCCCTGAGGGCGGAGCCCGAAGGGGCTTTCCTTCAATAAATCGCATCATCACTTTTAATTACTAAGCCGCCTTTTTTATCTTCTTCAGCTGACCTTCACAATTATAAACAGAGAGTTTTCTAGGGCCATGAAAGACCGCCAGTGAACCATCAGAATAACGATGTACCCGAACCTTTGCTTTTACATAATGAAACCTGTACTTATCCTTTGGTATCTGTAACTGTTTCTTCTCAAAATGAACACAATTATCAGCGCCAACCTTACGTTCATATTGCTCACAAAGAATCTCATTCAGATTTATACCAACCATAGGGACAAAAGCATTCCCCTGGAGTGATGCCGGGCGTATTAGCTCTTTATTGTAAGCAGGTAAATATACATCCTTTATATATCGGTTGCTCTCTTCCATTGTGGTAATGTTATTGAGAGCCAACTCCTTTACCAGACGGTCTTGGTGGGTTTTAAATACTCTTTCAGATCGACCTCTTGCCTCAGGTGAATAGGCAGGTATCATATCTATGCCGAGCTGCCTCATTGCACGTCCAAACTGGGTTAAATTATCTTTATCAACCTTCCCTCCAGCTTCCGGTGTAATCCAGTAATGGCTTCCGCGATCCGAATAGAATGAGCTGAAAAGCCCATGCTTTTCAATAACATCTCTTACTCCTCTAAAGCTGCTGGCAGTCCCCTCTTCTTCTACAAAAAACATGCTGTAATGCTCATTGGTAGCATCATCCATTGTTACTATGAGGTCCCACATTTTACCCGCAACCCATTCATGGCTACTGCCATCCTGATGAAGCATCATGCCAGGAAGGGGAGAGGGTTCTCTACGTCTCCTATGAACACCTTTCTTCTTAACTTTAGGGACAAGACGGGCAGATTGAAGCTCATTTTTAACCCAACTGTAACTTCTTATGCCTCCTCCCTTTTTATAAAAAGAATAAAAGTGCTTTACATTCCAGCCTCTATAGCGGCTCTTATACTGACTGGTCAGATCCATTACTTCATCAACAGGTGCCCGGCGGCTTGATGCCTGTGTCAAACGCTTGTCCAATAAACCTTCAAGCCCTTCCTCTTTATACCGATCAATATAACGCCTGAAAGTGCGATCACTGACTCCCAATATTTGTGCCGCTTCTTCTTGAGTTATACTTCGCTCTGTCCATATCTTTAATACCTCTTCAAATCTCACTTTTCTGACCTCCTGCAACAGTTCTGTTCGTTTCATCCTATCTCCTTTACGGAGATAATCATAAACCGGACAAATTACTTGTTACAATTCCGGACAGTATACTTGTTACTAACAAAATTCTTTCTTTTCCTTGCCATATAAAACCTTAAAAGCTAGAATGGTCATAATATTTTATAATTAGGAGGAAGCAATGAAAGGAATATCCCTATTACTTTCGGCTATTCTCATTCTGGCCGTCACATCAATCTCTCAGGCAAGGCCTGAAACCATTAAACCGGGGCTTTCCTATTTTGCCGAGGATTATGAAACAAAAAATAATATTTCCGAAATTACGGTAGAGAAAAATTTTGAAGAGGTATTCAAAAATTACGAATATTTCGAATCTGTTTATGATGAAAAGAAGAGGGTCAAGATTTTCAGGGCCTATAAAAGAGGAGATGTTATTCTTACCGAACACTATCACTATGATTCCAGGGGTAAGCTCAGGGAGAAAAAGATAGAAAAAGAAGGCAAACCGGCGGAAAGTATTACCTATTAGTCATTGAAGAGAAGGGGGAACTCATGAAAGCAACGGCCAGAAATTTATCCATCCTCTTTGCCGCCGGATGCCTGGGAGGTCTGGTCAACAGCCTCACCGCCTGGGTAGCGGGAAAATACGGCATTACGGCCATCTTCGATGTAAGTATTGCACCTCGCCTGACGGCAGGGTGGCTCTATCCGAGAATTGTCTGGGGAGGGATATGGGGAGCGTTGTTTCTTATTCCCCTATTCAAAGGAAAAACCATCGGGAGAGGACTGTTCATGAGTATAGGCCCTACAGTCGTTCAGCTTTTCATCATTTTTCCCCACTTTGCCAATAAGGGGGTAATGGGACTGGCCCTGGGAACGTTTACACCGCTCTTCGTTATTATTTTCAATGCCGCCTGGGGTATAACAGCAGCTTTCTGGGTAAAGTTTGCACGAAGCTGAAGGACGAAACAAGGCTCCCCGTCCACTACCCTCTCTCATCCTCACTTCTCACCATAAATCGCGAAAGTTTCCTGATGATGACGCTGAGCGAAATAATACCCACCTTCCCTTCCCCTTTCAGTTCTTCCACACTCCGGTTATAATCTTCAACATCATCAACCTTCTCCTGGAGATAGTGTTCAAAAGCCTCCTGCAGGTCTTCACTTTTACGCTTAAAATTGAGAACCGTTAAAACGATGCCATCCTGGCAATCTTTAAGCTCATGGCGCATATTGAAAACGCTTTCACTTCCCCAGCGGTCGGAAGCTTTAATTGCGTTTACAGAATCGATGAGCCAGTCAATATTGAAATAATCACTCACCTTGAGATAGAGGCGGGCCGTTTCGTTAAAGTTTGCATGGTGCTCTTCCTTAATCCTGATAATATCCATAACATCCTTCATAAAAGGAAGAACGGCATAAGACTTTGCCAGGGCGTCAGGAACCTTCATTTCAACGTCTCTTTTTACATTGTCTGAAAGAAGAGCAACTTTTTCATGCCGGCAAATTTCACCGATGCACTCCCAGAGACCATGGTGAAAACTTTTGACGGCCTGCGAATACTGGAGGATAAAATCAAAGGAGATCCTCTCTTCCGGCTGGTGGACGAGGAACCATCGAATGGCATAGGCAATGATCTCCTCCATGGCGATAAGGTACTCGTACTGCAGGTCGGCAGAAACCATATTATCGAGGGCATGGACCTCTTCCCTGAACTTTTCAGCTTGCAGGAGATTTTCCACAATTATATAAGCCATTGCTATTTCAGGGATGGTTTTTCCCGTGTAGGAAGCGATAAGAGGGAAAAGGGAAATGCCTGCCCGGTTAATAATTCGATTAACAATAGCCGTGGAAATAATTTCCCTTTTCAGCCTGTGCTCTGCAAGGAAAGGTTCGAACTCCCGCCTCATCCTTTCGGGAAAGTAATCGACAAGGTATTTTTGCACATAAAATGAATCAAGAAGGTTTGACTCCAGGATAGTGCGGTAATAGACCATTTTCTGGTAGCCGATGAGAGAGGCTATCATTGGTCGGGAAAAAACATTATCGCCCTTTTGCAGCGTCTCTTTCATATCCTGTGACGAGGGAATAAATTCCTCTGACCTGTCAAGCCCGGTGGTTCTCTCCATTTCATCGATAACAAAAATAAAGGCCTCAGAATTTTTCCCGGCCCTCAAGGAATCGATTGAGCAGGCTGCGCTCTGGAGATAATTATTCTTCAACACTTTTTGGGAAACCTGGTCGGTCATCTCCAAAAGTATCCTGTTCCTCTCTTCAAGGCTCCTGATCTCACCCTTTTCGAGAAGATAGGTAAGCATGATCTTGAGGTTGACTTCATGGTCGGAAATATTGACGCCGCCTGAATTATCAAGGGCGTCCGTATAGCACCTGCCGCCTCCCCTGGAATATTCAAGCCTCCCTCTCTGAGTCATACCCAGGTTGCCGCCCTCCCCTATGATCCTGGCCCTTACCCGGCGCCCGTTGACTCTTACCCGGTCATTAGCCTTGTCCCCTGCTTCCATATCATTTTCATCTGTCGATTTTATGTAAGTTCCTATTCCTCCGTTATAGAGGAGATCAACGCCGGCTGTCAAAAGCAGCCTAACCATCTCCTCACCGGTGACTTCACGCTTTTCCGTTCCAAGATATTCAGCCATTTGGAGACTGACGGGAATGGACTTTGCCGAACGGAGATAGACGCCTCCACCCTTGCTGATAAGATCGCTGCTGTAATCGTTCCAGGAAGATCTGGCAAGGCCGAAGAGGCGCTTTCGCTCCCGGAAACTCTTCTGGGGATCCGGATGGGGATCGAGAAAGATATGGAGGTGGTTAAAAGCTCCCACCAGTTTTAGCTTATCGGAAAGAAGCATGCCGTTACCGAAAACATCACCCGACATATCACCGATTCCCACAACAGTAACAGACTCTTTCTGAACATCGATACCGATTTCCCTGAATTCCCTTTTTATCGATTCCCAGGCGCCGCGGGCGGTAATGCCGATCTTCTTGTGGTCGTACCCTGTTGCTCCCCCTGAAGCAAAGGCATCTCCCAACCAGAAGTTGCAGTTCTTCGATATCTCATTTGCACGGTCTGAAAGAAGCGCCGTCCCCTTATCGGCAGCAACGACAAGATAGGGATCGAAGTCATCATAAGAAAGCACCCCTTTGGGGGATATTTCCTTTTCTTCCGCATAATTATCGGTAAGATCCAGCAGACCATTGATAAATAAACTGTACTGGGCTTTCATGTATTCATAGAGGCCCTCCTTTGCAAGGAATGGTCTCTTTTTTACAAAGAAACCACCTTTAGCCCCTTCAGGCACGATAATTCCGTTTTTAAGTTTCTGCGTCTTCATGAGGGCCAGGATTTCCGTCCTGAAGTCATCTCCCCTGTCGCTCCAGCGAATCCCTCCCCTTGAGACTCTGCCATCACGGAGATGAATACCCTCAAAGGTGGGTGAATGAACATAAATTTCAGCCATCGGCCTCGGTGAAGGGATAATGGCAAGCTCTCTGGCTGAAACCTTTATGGAAATATATTCCTTTTCAGGTTTTATATAAAAGTTGGTTCTCACCGTTGCCCCCACTACCTGGAAAAGAGAATTAAGGATCTGGTAATCTCCAAGACTCTGAATATCAGCCAGATGGGCCAATACCCTTTCTTCAGCCTCAAGGAGGAGCTTCCTTCTCTCTTTTTTCGATTTAATTCCGGGATTAAACTTTACATGGAAAAGTCCGAAAAGATCCCTTGCGTAATAGCTGTACCTGATGATCGTCTCTATGACAGAGGCGTTGTTATATACCCTGTTAGCCTGCAAAAGATAGTTTTTGAGCGTGCGAATAAGGTCGACGGCGCGCCACTCCATACCCTCCAGCGTCAGAAGTCTGTTCAGACGGTCATCTTCCAGGCGGCCTTCCCTGATGGAAACCAGGGCATCATAGAAAAGCGGAATAAGACCTTTTAACCTTCCAAGCTCCAGGGGCTCACCTTTTATGGTGTAGTTGTAAAGAAAAGCGCTTCCATTTCCGGGGATATCCTTAAAATAGCAAGCCTGTTCACCTGTCACATAGAGACCGAAGTTCTCAAGCTCCTTCAAAATCTGCATAAGCGGAACGGTTGTTAAAGAATAGAGGCTTAGTATGGCAAGGCCTTCTCCCTGGTGGCGATACCCTATCTGTAAAGAACCATCATTAAAAAGATCTTCCAGCTTATTAATATCCGGAAGGGCATCTTTTGGCGGGGTCGAATCCTTGTACAGCTTGTCAATAGATCCGATATACCTGTTAAAGAGAAGAGAAGCCCTTGATTCCATATCGTTGTAAAGGGCGAGATAGAAGCGCTCATCCCAATCGGTTGATATTTCCCTGATGGCATCTTCTAAAACAAGAGAACTCACTTCTTCAAATTCCTTGCCGGGAGAAACAAAGTAATAAAAGAGGAGGGCCCTTGCTTCCGTGCTGGAATGATGCCACAGGGCAAGAGGTCTGTTGAAATAGGTCGTGAGATGCCTTTCTATGGCCCGCCTGACGGAATAGCTGTTGTCGTTCCTCGCTATGGTAACCATAACCATGGCGTAACGCCCCTTATCCCCCATACGGATGTGTACGGTAACATCTTCATCACTCTGGGCGGACATGATATTGAAGATAGTCTCTCTTAGCTGTTCAATAGTCGTGTAGAGTATCTCCTGCTTGGGCAGATAATTAAATATGGCCCTCGCCTCGCGGAACTCGAATGAACTGGCGCCTTCTTCGACATTTTCCGTCAACAGTTGTGATTTACGCCGCAGGATGGGAATGGCATCACTTCTCCAGTTTGTAGCGCCCCTGGTAAGCCTGCCGATAAGAACGGTTTCCCGCTTCTCCCCCTCGGTCCATTTGTCATGTCTTATACTGAAAAATTCAACCGGTGAAAGCTGGTAGATAATATTATCGCCACTGCTGCAAAAATCGGATGATACAAACCTGTCAGTTGCTGCTCTCAAAAGGATAATATCTTCAACTTCTCTTATAAAACCCGGTATAATCTTCTCAACAAGCCCCTTTTCCCGAAATATGCCAAGCCCTTTTTGCTCATCCGTAAAGAGGAGTTTCTTCCCCTTTTCCTCCCTTATTTCGTAATCCCTGACACCAAGGATGACAAAGTTATCTGCGGCAATCCACTTTAAGAATTCACAAACCTCCCTTCCGTTATAGATGCTGTAGGGAACTTGAAGACCATCAATAGAATCTGACAGATGGTTAAGTTTTTCTTTCATCTCATAGAAATCATCAATAGAATAAGACAAACACCTGAGGATAGCCGGAATATCATGGCAAATTTCTTTGATCTTCCCCTTTTCCGTAATTTTTTCAATATAGAAATTGATAAAAAGCTCGCACTCTCCCTTACAGCCGTTGGAAACCCTTATCAGTTTCCTCTCCTCCCTTTCTGCATGGAAAGTGGGATGAACCACCCCGATAATACGAAAGCCTTTCTTTATGAAATAGTTCCTGACAGACTCAAAAATAAAGGGTTTGTTCGTCGTATGTATCTCTACAACCGTCGTGTCACGGCTGAAAAGATGTTTGTGATCAGAGTCTTCCATTGGATTGTAGACCCTGACTTTTGGTTTGAAATGCTTTTTACCGCCCTTTAGCTCATAAGGCGGAGTATCGGATATGACACGAAGGTAGTCCTCGACGGCATGAAGTATTTCATCGCCGCTTAAATCTTTCCATAAATTATTGGGGAGGGTTTTTAACGTGATGGCCAGGAAATCTGAAAAGAGGGAATCTTTTCCTTTATTGGAAAGAAGCTTGTCGATTTCCCCCATTTTGTTCTTTTTGATTGTTTGCATTGATGACCGGTCCTGTCAGGTTGATAAATTAGTCCGGCAGTTAATTAAGATTGTTCTCTCCTCATTTCAGATCAGCTTTGACATTTTCTATAACCGCTATAAAGTCCTGCTTCACCCGGCTCACCTGTCAGGTGAGGACAATATCGAATATGACGGCAGAAAAAAGTATGGCCAGGTAATACATGGATGCCTTGAAATTCTGCCATGCAATCTGCGATGTTTGACTTTTCAGGAGTTGGATATTTTTTAATATGAAATATGCACCGGAAGCGGATGCGGCAACGGTATAGAACATGCCGAGATAACCATAATAGGTAGGAAGAAAAGAGGAAGCCACGAGCAGTATCGTATTGATAAGAATGTATATGGCCGTCTTCCTGTCACCGATAACAACGGGAAGCATGGGAACCCCTGCCTTTCTGTACTCTTCCTTGTGAACAATGGCAAAGCTCCAGAAATGGGAAGGTGTCCAGAAAAACATGACCAGGGCTAAAATAAGAGGCAGCGCACACATTTCGGGATTAACGGAAGCTGCGCCGGCAAGCACGGCAAAACTCCCGGCCATTCCGCCAATAATAATGTTGGCCCAGCTGC
>JAOUBX010000067.1 GCA_029860075.1 Deltaproteobacteria bacterium
TCGTCCATAATGGCCTTAAAGAGAGCGAGCTTCTTTTTTTTGAGCTCCATCATCTTCTCTTCAATTGTGTGGTGCATGAGTATCCTCGTTATAGTGACCTTCTTCTGCTGTCCCAGCCTGTGCGCCCTGTCTGAGGCCTGATTTTCTACGGCCGGGTTCCACCAGGGATCGAGATGAAAAACGTAAGAGGCTTTTGTCAGGTTAAGCCCCTGACCGCCTGCCTTTAGGCTTAAAAGAAAGACCGAGGGCTCACGGGCAGATTGAAAGCCTTCTACCAGTTTTTTTCGCTTCATAGTGGGAGTGGAACCATCGAGCCGCGAGAAGGGGATATGCTCCCTTACAAACTCTTTTTCCAGGATATCGAGAAAAGAGGTAAACTGGGAAAAAACGAGGGCGCTGTGCCCTTCATCGAGGAGTTCACGGACCTTCATGCAGAGGAAATCCATCTTGGGCGCCTTGTCGCTGATAGACGGGTCGAGCAGGCTCGGTGTCAGGCAGATCTGCCTCAGCTTGAGAAGGGCCGTAAGGGCGATAATGCGGGCCTGTGCCGACGTTTTTTTCCTGTAGGCGTCATCAATATCTGAACGGATCAGTTCCACCGTTTTGCGATAAAAAATCTTCTGGTTCTCTGTCAGTTCAAGATAGACGTCATTTTCCATCTTGGCGGGAAGCTCCTTCAACACCTTCTCCTTTGTGCGCCTCATAAGGAAGGGGCGCGTTCTTTTGACGAGCATCTCCATATCCACTGGATTATTAGACTTCATATACTTTTTAAAATCATCATAATCGCCAAGCAACTCCGGCAGGGCGAGATCGAGAATGGAGTAATACTCGCCCAGGTGGTTTTCAAGAGGCGTTCCCGTAATGACCAGCTTGAACTCCCCCTTAAGCCGCCTCACCGCTCCCGTTGTCGCCGCATGGATATTTTTGATAGCCTGCGCCTCATCAAAAATGATGACATGAAAAGGCATTTTCTCAAGTTTGTCAATATCCCGCCTGACGAGACCATAGGTAGTCAGCACTATGTCATAACCCTCAAAGTCAGCTTGTCTCGCAACACCCTGATAAATAAAAACCTTAAGGGGAGCATAAAATTTTTCCAACTCACTCTGCCAGTTAAAAAGGAGAGACGGAGGAACGACGATAAGGTGGGGGGCCAAACCGCTGCCGCTTCGAACATTAAGGGTCTTTTCCTTTATTGCCGCCAGAAGCATAATGGCCTGCAATGTCTTTCCAAGGCCCATATCATCGGCAAGGCAGGCGCCGAAACGATGTTCGTAAAGGAAAGCGAGCCAGTAATAGCCCTCCTTCTGATAGTGCCTCGCCTTTGCCTTCATCTTCTCCGGAAGGGGGTACTTTTCTATCTTTTCAAAGGCGCAAAGACGCTCAATCATCTTTTCATCATCAGCGGAAAGCCTGATTTCGACACCCTCTTTTCTCAGTTCTACCCAGTCAAGGATCTGAAGTCTGGGCACACGAACGATCTCTTTCTTTTTCTCTTTTTTCCGGGAGCTGCGGCCCATCCTGTTCAATATTGAAAGAATTTTTCGTGTATTCGAATCAAGGACCAGAACCTCATCTCCATGGGTAAGCACTCCATTCCGGCTAAGGGCCTTCTGCAATGCCGCATCATCAATAGGAGCACCTTCAAAATTAATTTCCGGACTGACGTCAAACCAGTCGATATGGGGCTTACGCAGGGCATTAAAGACAAAATCCCAGTGGGCATTCCTGACGGGATTTTTGTTAAAATAAAGAGGGATACCCTTTTCACTCAATTTTTCGCTAAGCAGGTGAAAGGCCATGTAGAGTTCCTCCGAAGGGAGCCTCAGCTCATAATGGCTTGGCATGTCGCTAAAGACGCCGACGCCGAAAACATCATAGGGAATGCTGTAGAGAAAAGACTCCTTCTCCAGGTCGTTTTCAAAAAAGGTCCACTTCCCTTCCCTGAAATGAAGACGTGATGACGGTCTTGTGAGATTATTATAAGCGCCGCCAAGGCAATGCTTTGCTTCGGACCTTACGGCCCGTTTCCTGTAATCACCATTGGAGAGAGCTTCCTTGACGAGCTTATTGAATTCCCCTTTTTTTCTAATGGAAAAAGACTTTATGAAGGTATCAATGATCGTCTTTTTTCTCTTTTTTGCCCTCATCACTTGCGACAGATCGTAACCCTTTTCAATGTAGGGAATGAAATTAAAAAACGATTCCGTTGCACCATAAAGGTCTCCGCCATAGTCACAGAGGGCCAGAAGAGAGAGCCGCCCTGTTTCTCCCTCAAGTTCATCTCCCGTATCAATGGTCATGCGACAGGAATAGGCTCCCTTCTCGGGGCTTATTTCCTCACCATTTACCCTGAAAACCATATGGTCCAGCCATGATTTGATCTCACCATCGAGGGAAAGCTGCAAATAATCAAGATGCTCCGCAGAAAGGATTAAACTCCCTTCCTCATTGACACTGCCATAGTCATTGAGCATGGAAATCATTTTTTGATGGATTCGCAGGCCATCTCCCTCTTTAATATGGCCCATCCGCCCTGTCTCAAGATCGACAACAATGATATTATTTAAGCGGTATACCCGGCTGCAGGGGCTGTCCCCTTCAAGGTAGAGCGCTGATACACTAAGCGCCTCTCCCGAAATGTCAAGCAGTGTTTTGCTCTTTAAATGAAGTTCTTCATCCCATTTAACAGGTATTTTTTCACCATCAATTATCACAAAGAGAGGATGAAGGTTATCATATTCTCTGAGGTAGGTTTCGAGATAACTTCTCCACTGGTAGCGATAGTAAAAATCACCATGGGCGGAGAAAACAAAGGGCCTCAACTCTTCAGGAAGGCTGCCTGATACCCTCTTTACCTCTATATCATCTTTCCATACTGAAGCAATTATAGCTGCGGGATCATTCTCTCTTTCAATAACGATGGAATAGCCCGGAAGCAAGACCTCTTTTCGCTCCTTATTTGGCTCCTTATTTCGATTCAGATTTCGATTCCGGCCCTCTCCTGGGGCCTTTTCCTTTATACCGGAATTAAAGAGGGCATTTTTTAGGAGCTGACGATAGGAACGAAGGACACGCTCTTCCCTGAAATGGCTTTCATTGACCAGGTTTTTGATGGTAATAACGGCGCAGACCACATGTTTGCAATTTTGACCGGGACTCCAGGCGGGACAAGTGCAGTAATACTTAAGCGAGTCGCCCTTCATGCTGATTGAAATGGTGTAGCGCCGGGTCCCCAGGATACGAACATAAAGGACCTCATGTTCCCTTGCCCATTCAAAGGTATCGACACGTGAATTCCTGTAATATTCAAAGCCCCTTAATACATAGGCCTTGGAACCGAGCAGGTAGACATCGCCAGGAGGAAGTGATTCAAGGGCTTTGATAATCCGGCTGTTTTGCATTTTTTCAGGATAAGGAAAAAGTAACTATTGTAGTTATTGTTAAGACTAAAAAAGTTACAATTTATAGCACAAATTGCGTCCCAAAGTCTACATTGTGCATTGATGAGAGCCTCCTGAGACCCCTGAGGCCAGTGGTTTGGTTACATTATGGAACGTACCGAAAACGGCCCTGTAAGCGCTTATATTATAGGGCCTGGGGAATTTTCCTTAATAATTCGCCGTGAACCTTGCAGATAAAAAAATACTTATTGCCTCCATCGCCTGGGTACGGCATTTTGTGTGGCATATCTTTCAAGTCGTTTATAAAGCTTTTCCGACTCTTTTGCCTGCCTGAGAGCAATTTTTTTGATTCTTTCCAGCGTAGTGGTGCCGGGACTTATATTATCAAGTCTTTTATAATAATTTTCCCAGGCATTTTTTAACCCTGCAAAGGTACGGTACTTGGAGCGCCACCAGTGTTCACTTCTGCCTGCCGGTCTACCGGCACTCGGCGGCAGTTCCGTGAAAACAATTGTTCTGTTTAAGCTATCTACCCTAAGATCGTAATTGGCCATAAAGTCCATACCAACCAGGCCTTCATAAGCGCCTGAAATTTGGGTAATGGTTGTGGGCATAAACTTTGTCGTCGCACCGTTAACACTAACCTTATCGACAATAGTCAGGATGGCGGGAACGCGCCCCCCTATTCCCCCCGCCTGATGAATCAGCTTACCATCATCACTGTCGAAAAGACCTATCCTGTCTGCAAGCGCCGGAGAAATAACCATACCCGGCGCGCCTGTATCAAGGAGCATGTTGGCTGTGACGGACCCGTTAAATCTAACGGGAATAATGATGCGGCTGGCGCTTCCTTCATGGGCTATGTAGGAAACCCTTATCTCTTTTTGTTTCTTTCCCGGTCTTTTCTCCTTTACAGTTGTCGACGGTAATGAGTTAACTTCGTCACTGCCACCGTATCGCTGTACATCGCCATAAGTTTTTTCCTCTGCCTGAGACCTGTATTTGGCCGGAACATTATAAATATTATCGGTAAAATGGAGGACACCCTTGTCATCGCGCCATTTGTAGGTTTCTCCTGCCAGAGCAAAGACAACAAAAGTGAAAAGAAGTGACATGGTGAAAAAAATAGTTAAGTGTAACCTGTTTTTTTTGATCATTACTTAATCCCCCTCTGCAAAAACCTTTTTTTGTCTCACTGCCTGTTCTGAAAATAAAATCGATCACAGAAAAGCAATCAGACATTCATCCGTTTTTTAACCTCTTTAATGAGTTCGTCGCAACAGGCATGCGTCTCGACAGAAATATCATCAAAATTATCGCCTGTACAAAGAAAGCGCGGCGCCTCCTTATGTTCAGGACAGACAAGATCACCCATCTGATCGAGAATGGCGCCGACCACATAATTTATTTCTTCAAGAAGGGCCTCATCTTCCACCTCTTCTGGATTGATTATCTTGCCGCCTATCTGAAAAGCAAATGCAATTTCCGACATGATCCGATTCCTTTCTTTTATTTACTGCCATTTATCTTAGCATCTGTATGCAAAATGTGTCAAAGGAGATAATTCATCAGGAACGCGGCATACTTTGACCACCCTCTGTTTTTTTGTTTCATTTAGCACATTTTTTGCTATAATTCCGGACTGGATTCATATGGTCACCAATTCAGAGTTTAGAAAGGGCACGTTGTTATGGGCAAAGACAGGAAGGGCAGAATCCCCACAAGAAGCGGCATCATGACAAGAGAAGAGATTGAAGCTGACTTTAAGCGCCATAGTAAAAAAGAACCTCATTCTCAAGCCGCCATGTTGAGGACTTATGAACTAAACAGAACAACTGTCCCCTCCGACAGGGAAAAGGCCAATGAAAAGCGCCGTTTTAAAAAAAGCAATCAAAAAATAAGGATTGAAACGGATAGGGAATTGAGAAATTATGCCCGTAAGGACCCTTACCTGGCCGCCAGGATACGCCAGGAAGACACAATGCAGAACCTCTACGAAAACAGGATTAGAAAAGAAGCATGGAAAAACAAGGCAGGCATATTTTTATCCATTGCCTTTAGCATTCCCTTCTTTCTCCACATCGGCAAAGGCCACATGTCAATGACGACAGACCTTCTTTTTGCAGCCGCTTTTGCAGGAATCATACTTTTCGGCCCTTTGAGAAAATACAATACAGCAATCAAGGGAGTAATACTTACTTTTCTTACTTTTTTCGTAATTTTCATTTCTCCCTATTGGGAAACAGGACATAAGATTGCCAATAATGAAGGAATAAAAGCGGACTCTTTTTTTCACCTTTTAATGGTGACTCCCCTCAAATACATGCTCATATCAGTCATGGTGGCGTCCATTTTTATTGTTTACGAGAAGATCAGTTCTTCGGCTTCCACCATCTATAACCCGGGAGGGAGATAATAAGGAGTGAAAGCAACGCTCACTCCCTTCTTCCCGGCTTCACAATCGAAATAGATTTAATAATTTATTTATTCATCTCATCTGCTTCCTTGCAAAACCTTCCCGTATCTGTAATAAATATAACTATAACTTTTACAGGGAGCGCAGTGAATGCACGAAATGTCTATCAGTGTAAACATCATTGAAATTATAAAAAATGAAATGGTAAAAAATGGCGCAACGAGACTCAATACCCTGAAAATCAAGATCGGAGAGTTGACAGCTGTTGAGCCCGATTCCCTTAAGTTTTGCTTTGAGGCATGCACAAGGGGAACAGCCCTTGAAGGAGCGGCGCTGGAAGTTGAAGAGGTTCCGCTTATGGGCAGATGCGGGGCATGCAAGAGAGATTTCAGGATGGACAATTATTTTATGTCTCCCTGCCCAGACTGCGGCATCAAAGCAGATAATATCATTTCAGGGCAGGAACTGGATATAGTAAGTATGGAGGTTGATTAAATGCACGATGTTATTTTAAATGAAAAAGTTCTTGCCAAAAATATTGCCTTTGCCGAAAACAACAAAGACCAGCTTAAAGAACGGGGAATTTTTACGATAAACCTTATCAGTTCTCCCGGTTCGGGCAAAACTTCTATTGTAGAAAAAACCGTTGAAGGGCTTCAGGACCAGATGAAGATTGCCGTCATCGAAGGTGACATTCAGGCAGACCTCGATTTGCAGCGTCTTATGAAGTTCAACATCCCCCTGCGCCAGATAAATACAGGCAGGAGCTGCCACCTCGACGCCCATATGGTACAACATACCCTTCCCTGGCTTTTTGAACAGGGAGACATCGATTTTCTTATTATTGAAAATGTGGGAAACATGGTTTGCCCCGCTGAATATGACCTCGGTGAAGACATGAAAGTAGCCCTTATGAGCGTCACTGAAGGTGATGATAAGCCGCTCAAATATCCCTCTATGTTTCATTCGTCACAATATCTTCTGATTAATAAAACGGACCTCCTCGGCTATACCGATTTTAACATGGAAAAAGCAAAGGCCAATGCCCTCAAAATTAATCCCCATCTAAACATTATTGAAACCTCCTGCACCAGTGGCGCCGGTATCGATGCCTGGCTTGATGCAATGAGGAATGAAAAAAACGGCAAGAAAAGCAGGGCCTTATGTGTCTAACTATTCCGGCCAAAGTCATTGCAATAAAAGATGCCTCTCCTGACAAACCCATCAGGCAGATTGTCGTTAAGGACTCAAAAGGTGAAAAGGAACTGATCGCAATTATGCTACCCCACATCGAGGTAGGAGACTGGGTGCTCTACGCCTTTGATGCAGCCGTACAGAAAGTGAGCGAGGAAGATGCAAAAGAAATTCTGGAATTGCTGGAGCCAAGCCTTTATATCGATATTTCAAGCCTTGATGAGGAGTTTTTGCGCATAATCGGCAAGGCCTCTACAGGGGAATTAAGAAAAGATGAAATAATCAGGCTCCTTGAAACAGAGGACCCCCTCGAAATGGAGGCCCTCTTTGCTGAAGCAAACACCATAAGGCAGGCCGGACTGAAGGATTTCTTCTGCATCCACGGTATTGTGGAGTTTTCCAATCACTGCGTCAGGGAATGCCATTACTGCGGATTGAGGAGAAGTTCGAAAGACGTGCCGAGATACAGGATGAGTGCTGAAGAGATCATAGCTTCCGTTCTTCATGCCGTTAACAATAAGGGTTATAAGCTCATTGTCCTGCAATCAGGCGATGACTTTTATTATACTGACGACATGCTTGCTCATATTATTAAAAAAATAAAGGCCCGATGTAAGGTCTTCATTTTTATCAGCGTCGGGGAGAGGGGGACCGGGAGTTACAAAAAACTGAAAAAAGCCGGCGCCAGCGGTGTTCTTTTCCGCTTTGAAACGTCCAATAAAAAGATTTATAACGCCCTTCATCCCGGCCAGTCACTCCATGAAAGACTCGGCCATTTAAAAGCCATGAAAGCAATGGGATATTATATTGCTTCAGGTTTTCTTATCGGCCTTCCAGGACAAACAGTGGAAGATATAGCCAATGACATTTTAACCATGAAGGAGTACGGCGTTAAGATGGTCAGCATAGGCCCCTTCGTTCCCGGTGAAGGGACGCCGCTTGCCGCCAGCCCGCCGGGGGATTCAAAAATGACGCTGAAAGTAACGGCCATTTCCAGGCTCTTAATGCCAAAGGCCAAAATCCCCGTAACAACGGCCCTTGAAACGATTGAGTCGGAAGAAGGAAGGCGAATGGGACTAAGTTCGGGCGCCAACTCACTCATGTTTAACCTGACACCGGACAAGTATCGGGGTGACTACAGGATTTATCCCAACAAATTTCACGGCAGGGAAGAGATGTGGGAAAAATACGGCCTCTACAAGGAAGAACTGAGTTACAAAATGCTTGAACAAAAGATGTTTGAAGCCTTCGAGGAGCAGGGAAATGGTTAAAACATTTATCGATGAAGAAAAGCTGAAAAACCTTTTAAAAGAGGGAAAAAACCCATCAGTTACCGAAATTGAAAGCATTCTTGAAAAAGGAAAAGCGCTCAAAGGCCTCTCCCTTGAGGAAACGGCAAAACTGATTGCCATTGACAAACCGGAATTAAAGGAAAAGCTCTTTCAAAGCGCCTCTTATATTAAAAACGCCATCTACGGCGATAGACTCGTCTTTTTCGCTCCTCTTTACCTTAGCAATTTTTGTATTAATGACTGCCACTATTGCGGCTTTCATGCCCGTAACGATGGGCCGCGAAAAAAATTAACACTCCCGGAAGTAAAAGAACAGGTAAGCCACCTCATCCACATGGGGCACAAACGTCTCCTCCTTGAATTCGGAGAAGATCCGCAAAATAACCCTATCGATTATATTGTCGATACGATCAGGCAGGTATATTCGGTAAAAGGGGAAAGAGGAGAAATCAGACGGGCCAATATTAACGTGGCGGCGACAACAGTAGAAAACTATAAATTAATCAGGGAATGCGGCATCGGCACATACCAGCTCTTTCAGGAGACCTATCACCGGAAAACCTATCATTCGCTCCACCCCAAAGGGCCCAAGAGTGATTATTTAAGGCAACTCTATGCCATGGACAGGGCCTTTGAAGCGGGCATTGACGATGTGGGCCTCGGTGTTCTTTTCGGCCTCTATGACTGGCCTTTCGAAGTTCTGGCGCTGCTTGCCCATACGGGCTATCTGCAGGACAAGTTTGGTGTAGGCCCTCATACGATCTCCATCCCCAGGTTCAGACCGGCTGCATCTGTCACGATGGAGGCCCCCTGCCCTGTCAGCGATGACGATTTTCTCAAACTGATCGCAATATTAAGAATCGCCGTACCCTATACAGGCATGATCATCACAACCCGCGAAAAACCGGAAATAAGGGAGATGGCTTTCCGTATCGGAATTACGCAGACAAGCGCCGCATCAAAGACCTCTCCCGGCGCTTTTGGCAAAGGTAACGGCAAAGATGTAGAGCAGTTTAAACTTTCCGATGTGAGATCACTCGACGAAATCGCCGTCAGCATTATGGAGCAGGGCTACACTCCCAGCTTTTGCACCGCCTGTTATCGAAAAAACAGGACAGGCGAAACCTTCATGGACCTTGCAAAACCGGGAGATATCCAGCAGTTCTGCGGTCCCAACAGTATTCTCACCCTCATGGAATACCTTGAAGACCATGCATCACCGGAAAGTAAAAAACTGGGTATTAAAATGATCAGTAAAGAACTGGGTGAAATAAAAAACAGGACAACCCGGAAAATGACGGAAGAAAGGATTGAAAGGATAAGGGGTGGAGAGAGGGATATCTATTTCTAGGAGCCTGTCGGGCTTAGGGCAAATCTACCGGGAAAAAGGGCTTTTTCTCGCTGCAATTTCCTAAGTCCCACAAAGGCCTATGACTCCTTTAAAGGCTTCTTTTCCATAAAGGTATGAAGACCGCATTCCGTCTTGGAAACACCCTTCCAGCGTCCTGAACGTTCATCATTTTTATTAGTGGGTAAAAAGGTGCAGGGCTCACAGCCAACACTGGGATAACCCTTCTCGAAAAGGGGGTGATGGGGAAGATTATTCTCTTCCATGTAATAAAAAGAATCCCTGGAAGTCCAATTAATAAGGGGATTGATTTTAAAAAGCCCCCCTTCATAGGCTTCAACCATATGGGCATCTCTTCTTGTCCTGGCCTGGGAACGCATAATACCGCTAATCCATGCCTTGAGACCTTTCAGGGAGCGTTTAATAGGCTCCACCTTCCGAATGGCACAGCAAAGATCATGGTGTTTTTCGTAAAGATTCCTGTCGGGATCGAAAAGGTCCAGGTCTTTTTCAGCGGGAGCATACTCAACAACATTTGTTAATTTGAGAAGAGAAACTAACTGTTCCCTGTATTGCAGGGTTTCCTTAAAGTGACAGCCCGTATTGACAAAGATGACCTTCAGTCCGGGATCAATGCGGGAAATCATATGGAGCAAAACAGCGCTCCCGATACCGAAAGAAGAGGAGAGCGCCACCTCCTCCCTGAACTCCCGCTCAATGGCCCATTTTAAAATTTCCTCAGGGGGAAGCGCTTCATAGGTCCTGTTTATCTCATCAAGATTAAACATATTCAACACTATTCATCAATAATAAGCATTTCACAATCGGCTTTACTGCTTATTTCAGCCAGGGCGGAACCAAAAATAAAGCGGGACAGTGTTGAGCGCTTTTTTCTTGTAATAATAACCACCTCCAACTCCTCCTCGGCGATGACATCAAGGCATTCACTGATAAAATCACCCTCTCTTATAATTGTTTTAAAGGGAACCTTCATAGCAAGGGCCTTTTCTTCAAGTTCCTTCAGTTTTCTGTCGCCTCTCACCCGGTATTCGGTCAGGATGGAATCATGCAGCTGCTGTGACGGTTTTTCACCGGTAAAGCCGATATCGGTCAGTTTATCAAAGATACTTTCAGGCATTTCCGAATCAAGAACAAAAAGCGCCGTAAGGCCCTTCTTTTCCAGCCTCGCCTTTTCAAAGGCCGCATCAATCGTTTTAGGTGATTGCCTCGTTGTAGAAAGCACAAGAAGGATATTTTTCAATTTCCTTTACCTCGCATTATAATTTTATTCCAATGAGGGGCCAGTAATATCTTGTCATTACGATAAAAACAAAAAGCGCCATAACCTTGAGGATGATCCCCTGCAAAAGAAGGTCACGCACCCTGACGTAGCCCGAAGATAAAGCAATCGCCGTAGGCGGCGTTCCCATAGGCAGCATAAAGGCAAGCCCTGCCGGTACGGCAACACTATAAGTAACAAGCGTTGGATCAATATTATAGCTGTCTGACATGCTGATGCCAAGTGGAAGCAGGATAGCAACAATGGCCGTATTGCTCACACCTTCCGTCAGGAATATGGCGAGCACGGCAAATATAATAATAACTGCGGCAGGTGTCGATGCCCAGGAACCGACAATAATATTTCCCGCCCAGAGAGCGGCCCCGCTTTTTGTAATGGCCGAACCGAGACAGATAGCCCCGCCGTACATGAGAATGATTCCCCAGTTAACATAGGCTTCCACATCTTTCCATGTAACCAGTTTAAAGACAAAAAGAGATACGACGGAAAGAATGGCAATATTGGCAAGGCCAAGGGTATGACTGAAGAACATCCAGAGAATAATGGTGGAAGCCATAATAAAGCCTGTCATCCACTCTTCCAGTGTGGCCCGGCCGAGCTTGATCTTTTTCTCCGAAATAAGCTCTCTTGCCCTGTCAAAACTCTCCGTCTCTATGCGGCAGAAAAAGGTAATAATAGTGAAAGCAACAACAAGGAGAATAAGCACAATGGGAACAACGGCCAGCATCCATTCAAAAAAACCGATGGACTTGCCTGTCGTCTCCTTTAAAATGGCAATGGCCAGCGGATTTCTGGCACCCCCCAGAAAGGTTGCCACCCCTCCGATAATCGCTCCCCAGGCAAGGGCTATAAAAAGGGCCTTGCCATAGCTGCTTTTTAAAGGCCTTAGTTCCAGTCCTCTTGCAATTTCGATAACAATGGGAAACATCATGGCTGCTACGGCATGTTCGGGCATCCAGAAAGAAAGCAGCGCCGATGTAATAAAAATTCCAAAAAGCAGATAGGCCGGGCTGGAACCAAAAAGGGTAAGAACCATCAGGGCAAGCCTGCTGCTGAGCCCCGTTTTTAGCACTGCCGATGCCAGTATAAGCGCACCGAGAATAAAAAATATGGCCTCATTGCCAAAAAGGGCATAGGCATCTTTTGCGGGAAGAACCTCCATGACGGCAATAAGAACGATAGCCAGAAGGCCTGTTATGGCAAGAGGAAGAAGATGGGTAACCCATAAGACGAGGGAGAGCCCGAAAACAGCGGCAGAACGAAGTCCCTCCTGGCTGAGGCCTTCAGGAGGCGTCATATGGGCAACAAGATAAGTTATGCCGAAAAAGGCGCCAAGGGCGAGATACCTGAAACTTCTCACCAGGAGAATTGCCCAGAGGGGACGCCTGTCTATGGAAACATTCATTTGAATTCAGATAGTCCCGTTAAATTTTATGTGTCCCATAGGGACAAAGCGTTTTATGTAGAGCAAAAAGAGGCGGCTACAAACCCGATGACTCAAAAGAATCTTCCACTTCTTTTACCTTAAGCCGTCTGCGAAGTCCTGTATAGCCTCTCACAGCTTTGCCTCCCACCTTTGTTTTGTAGATATTCTGCATAACAACCTGCAGCCTGGCGTCCTCCCCTGCAAAAAACCTCGATTCAAGGGGGGTAAGATGGGTACTTACACTTTTCGACCAGGACATATTCATTTTGCTCTTTTTAACGGCATTGTATAAATGACCGAATATGGGAGCCATATCATCCACTTCAGGCACGGGCGTATCATGAAGGGGCGTCCCTTTGAGGGGCCTGAATATGGGAAGAATGGGCATGATTCCCATGGTTGTAAGATAATCGATGCCCTGTATGGTAGACTCGGCCGGTTCGAGACCGACAATAAGATTAGATGAAACCGTACCGCTTGGAAATATACCGGCTGCATAGTTCAGGGCTTCTGCAAAACGCTCCCAGCCGATCTCCTTCTCTTTGCCGGGGCAGAGTTTTTTGAATATTTCCTTATTAAAAATCTCCATATGATAGCTGATCTTGTCAGCGCCCATGGCATAAGTCCGGTCTATCCATCTGCTCGCGGCAGGGGGCTGAACATCAACGGAAACAAGGGTATCAAAATTTCTTTTTATGGCCTTAATATAAGGCTCAAGGTGCAAAATGCCCCTGTCTTCACTGTCATAATAACCGATATTAAGTTCTACCGAATCAGCCAGGTTATCTTCAAATGCCGCCTCAACAATCTCCACCACTTCTTCAACGGTGATAAATTCCCTGGCAATGGGAAGAAACTTCTCTCTTTCATGGCAGAAAACACAGTTGGCATTAAGTTCAAAAAAACTGCATCGACTCGTTGGTGTAATATGAACTTCCCCTCCATGAAGAACGGCTATCTGGTAATAGGGCGTTCCCCGGCTGGTAACCTTCTCATAAAAATCAGGTTGGGGAAGGAGGGAAACTTCCAGCCTGTCGCCATAACCGGTAAGAAAGAACCTCTCTCCCTCTTTTGTAAGACAAAGCGGAGAAGCGTGAGCAAACTCCTCCTCTGTGGGGACATTTACCCATACGTCCCCCGGTAAAATAAGCTCAACGCCGCCGGAAACGCCTCTCCTCGTTTTAAGCGTCTGTTCTATCTCACCGGCAATACGCTCTTCTACCCTCATTCCATGAGAAGCGAGGAGAAGCTTGAGATAACCGGGATTAAAGGGGCAACTCTTTCTCCCCGCCTGTGCTTCTTTTTTCTTTGTCATTGAGCGCCTTTAATCAGTCCCTATATTTCACAAACCCTCTGCTCATACATTTTGAGTTCTTTTACCGTCGCCTTGTCACTGCAAAGGGGGCATTCTTCATCTTTTCTGACCTTTACTTTTCTGAAGGTCATGGAAAGAGCGTCATAAATCACGAGATAACCGGCCAGCGAATCTCCTATACCGAGAATTTCCTTAATCGCCTCAGTGGCCTGTAACACACCGACCACGCCGGGAAGCGCGCCAAGGACACCGGCCTCCTGGCAACTGGGCACCATGCCTGCCGGCGGCGGCTCGGGGTAGAGACAGCGATAACAGGGATAACCATCCTGACTCTTGAAGGTCGTAACCTGTCCGTCAAAACGGAACATACTTCCTGAAATAAGCGTCTTTTTTTCAAAGTAACAGGCGTCGTTCATGAGAAATCGCGTGGGGAAATTATCGCTTCCATCGAGGATAATGTCATAATCCCTGATGATTTCCCTGATGTTGTCCACGTCAAGCATCTTGTTGTAAATATTGACCCTCACATCGGGATTCATCTGCTCGATGGTCCGTCTTGCCGATTCCACCTTGGGAACATTGACCCGCTCCGTATTGTGGATGATCTGCCTTTGCAGGTTGCTCATATCAACAACGTCACCATCGGCCACACCAAGAGTACCCACACCGGCAGCGGCAAGGTACATGAGTGCCGGAGAACCGAGCCCCCCTGCGCCAAGGCAGAAGACTTTTGCATCGAGGAGTTTCTGCTGTCCGGCGCCACCTACTTCGGGAAGGATGATATGCCTCGAATATCTTTCAATCTGTTCTTCAGTAAAGTTCATTAATAATTCTCCTTAATATTCATATCTCCCCCTATGAAAAAGGGGAATTCTCTCTTGCCCATACGTCCAAATCCCCCCACACCCCCCTTTGCTAAAGGGGGGATTAACTTCTGTAAAAATAACTACTTATGACAAAATCTCTATCTCTTCTTCATCGAATGTCGATGTCTCTTCATTAAGCAGCCATGATCTGGCTGTCACCTCCTTGCCTCCCATGACCGATGCAATGAGGTAAGAATAGCCGGGCCATGCCCGTTGACGGTCAAATTCGGAGGGCCTGTCGGGATGGTCGGGATGAGAGTGGTAATAACCGATAATTTCGACGCCCCTTTCCCGCCCTTCCCTCTCGGCTTTGAGCAGGTCTTTAGGATCCATTTCATACCTGTCATGAGCTCTTTCATTGTTCAGGTTAGCGGCCCGCCTTACCTCCGTCGCAACGTGAGTCCCCTCATCAAAATGGCCCATTATAATGCCGCAAACTTCATGGGGATAGCCCTCACAGCCATGGGCTTCGATAACTTCCATATGTTCTTTATTAAGTTTGATCATACAATATCCCTCCAAAGCGCAGTGGAAAGATATTTGTCCCCCCCATCGGGGAAGAGCGTAACGATGACTCCCTCTTCAATCTCCTTTGCCATTTCAAGAGCGCCTATCATGGCAGCTCCCGATGATTGCCCCACAAAGAGCCCCTCTTCTCTGGCCAGTCTGTTTGCCATTTCATAGGAGGGCTCCGTGGGAATGGGAAGCTTGCCGTCAAGCTCTTCTTCCTTGTAAATACCGGGAACAATGGAGCTTTCCATATGCTTAAGTCCTTCTATTCCATGAAATGGGCTCTCAGGCTCAAGGGCCTTGACGACAATATTGCTGTTGTAAGCCTTAAGTCCCCGGCAATTGCCCATAATAGTCCCCCCTGTGCCGATAGTGGCCGCAAAGTGGGTCACCCTTCCTTCCGTCTGGGCAATAATCTCCTCTGAAGTACCATGAATATGGGCTCTTACATTGGCCTCATTATTGTACTGATCCGGCTTGAAGTACTTTGATGGTTCCTTTTCCAGCAGTTCCTTTGATAAAACAATGGCCCCGTCAGAACCTTCGAGAGGGTCTGAGTAAACGACATGGGCGCCAAAGGCGGCAACCATTTTTTTTCTTTCGTCACTCACGTTGGCAGGCATAACAAGCGTCACCCGATAGCCTTTGATTGCCCCTATCATGGCATAGGCAATTCCCGTATTGCCGGAAGTCGAATCGAGGATGATCTTGTCCTTCCCAAGGAGACCTGACTCTTCCGCCTCTTCGATCATCCTCAGCGCCGGCCGGTCTTTAACAGAACCGCCGGGATTAAATGACTCGAGTTTGGCATAGATTTCAACCTTCTCGGGAAGGTGTGAGGTAATATTTCTTATTTTAACTAAAGGCGTATTCCCGATAAGGTCAAGAGCGCTGTTTGCAGATACGCCGTCTTTCTTTTTTTCTTTGAGCATATTCAATTTACCGGTTGCCTCCGGGTTAGTCATAAATATTAATTTTCCCACCACAACTCCCCTTTACCAAAGGGGAGCCTGGCCATAGGGCCCGTACCGGGGAGGGGTTGTATGCAAAACCTGCATTAAAAAAAGCTACTCCTCCATGAGCGCAGTGCTCAGGTATCTCTCTCCCGTATCGGGGAGAACAACAACAAGAAGCTTTCCTTTATTTTCAGGCCTTTCGGCTATGTTTATAGCAGCAGCAACGGCAGCGCCGGAAGAAATGCCGCAGAGAATCCCCTCTTCTTTGGCTACTTTTCTTGCCATCTCAAAAGCTTCATCATTGCTAACCTTTGCCACTTCATCGTAAACATCGGTATTAAGAACATCGGGCACAAAACCGGCGCCTATCCCCTGAATCTTGTGAGGTCCCGGTTGACCACCGGAAAGAATAGCCGAATCGACAGGCTCTACAGCAACCACCTTCACATCGGCTTTCCTCTCCTTAATGACCTCTCCTACCCCTGTAATGGTGCCGCCCGTTCCGATGCCGCCGACAAAAATATCGATCTTGCCGTCAGTATCGTTCCAAATCTCCTCAGCCGTTGTCTTACGGTGAATTTCAGGATTGGCAGCATTTTTAAACTGTTGTGGAATAAAAGCGTTTTCTATTCCCTGAGCAAGTTCCACCGCCTTGTTAATAGCTCCCTTCATACCTTCAGCGCCGGCCGTTAAAACCAGTTCGGCGCCAAGAAGTTTTAAAAGTTTTCTTCTTTCTACACTCATCGTTTCAGGCATGGTAAGAATCAGTTTGTAACCTTTGGCAGCAGCCACAAAAGCAAGGGCGATTCCCGTATTGCCCGATGTCGGTTCGATAATCGTCGTCCCTTTCCTGATGAGACCTTCCTTTTCAGCCGCCTCTATCATAGCGGCGCCGATCCTGTCTTTAACACTCGACAGCGGATTGAAAGATTCCACTTTGGCAACGACCTGGGCCTTGCAATTCTTCGTTACCCTGTTGAGCTTTACAAGAGGTGTATTCCCGATGGTTTTTGTTATATCTTCGTATATTTTTCCCATAACCTTAGCTTCCTCCCCTTTTTGATTAAAGAAATTATTCGACAGCTAAATTATCCTTCCTTCAAAGGAACAGGCCCGCTTCTTATTTACCGCCGGCAATAGCAGGAATAAGAGCCAGCGTATCGCCTTCTCTCACTTCCGTAGCAAGGCTGTCCATGAACCTGATATCTTCATCATTCAGATAAATATTGAGAAACTTTCGCACAGAACCATTTTCTTCGCAGAGCTTTTCCTTAAGACCGGGGTAGCTGCTTTCCAGATTGTCGATAATCTCGCCAACATTTCCTCCATTGGCTTCAACTTCACTTTTTCCTTCCGTCAGCTTTCTGAGTGGTGTAGGAATTCTTACACTTACTCCCATTTTTACGTCCTCCTCTTATATTGTTTTTAATTTTTTATATATTTCTATTTTCATACAACCACCCTCTACCCCTCCTTATCAAGGTGAGGATCATTTGTTCAACCCCTCCTATTTTAGGAGGGGCCGGGGGTGGTAAAAACTCTTAATTCTCCGAAACCTGTTTCCAGACTTCCATAAATGAGGTCAGATCGGCATTGACCTTGATAAGCCTTTCCTTCTTCACTTTTTCATCAATAAGAGCACCTGAAGGCCCCCTATCCGGCAGGAGAACAACAACCGGCCTGCCATCATTTATGGTTTTATCTCCAACCAGTTTTGATGCGGCAGCCAGCGCCGCGCCTCCTGTTGGGCCCGTAATAATGCCCTCTTCTTCCGCCAGCAAACGAACCATAGGGAATGCCTCTTCATCACCGGCGCTCTCTCCGCTGCCGCCACTTTCTTTTATGGCCTTGAGCGCATAATAACCATCAGGCGGATCACCGATGGCAATCGCCCCGATAGCCGTATCAGGCTTGACGGGCCTGATTTCATCACTGCCCGATTTAACCGCATTAATAACAGGCGCACAACCGTCAGCCTGGATAGCGTATAAAAGGGGAAGGTCCCCGCTGACAAGGCCCAATGATTGCAACTCTTTAATACCCTTCCATAAGGTCATTAAAAGACCGCCGCCACCGACAGGAGAGACGATTGAAATCTGCGGGCCATCTTTAAAAAACCGAAGGATCTCATAGGCAATGCCTTTGGCGCCCTCCAGATAATAAGGCTTTAAACTGCCATTAACGACAGGCCAGCCCAGCGCTTCATGAACCTCACTGCAAAGCCTGTTGGCTGCATCATAGTTACCCCGCACTTCAAAAACAAGGGCGCCACAGGTAATAGCAGGGCCAATTTTCCCGTAATCAATCCCCTCTGGAACAAAAACAACACTTTTGATCCCTGCATTAGAGGCATGGGCGGCAAGGGCATTGGCAAGATTACCCGTCGATGCGCAGGCAATAACTTCAATCCCTTCATCGACTGCCCTGGAAAGGGCCGTCGCCACAACCCTGTCCTTAAAGGAGAGCGAGGGATAGGTCCCTCCTTCATCTTTCAGGTAAAGATGATTTATCCCGATGCGCCTGCCCAGGCGTTCAGCCTTTTTAAGCGGCCTGGACGATTTATATGAAAAAGAACCTTTCGGCGCCGGGATTAAAAGGTCTGCCAGCTCATCCCATGAGACATCATCCTTAGCGGCGCTTTCAACATCAATATCGACTTCGACAGGGCCGAAACATTCTTCACAAATATACTGTATATCCAAGCCGTATTGCTGACCGCACTCTTTGCACTTTAGACCTTTGATATAAGTCATAAACGTTCCTTATAAAAACAAAAACCCCTTCTAAATCGGTATAAGAAGGGGCATAAATGCGCTGCTTCTCATCTTCCAGGAATACGATACAACTCCTGCAGGAATTGGCACCTGACACGCCGGACCTCCATCCGGGCCGGTTGCCGTGGCTTCACAGGGCCTGCCCCTCCGCCACTCTCGATAAGATTTTTATACTTTACTATTTTAGTAGACTTTATGTCAACGCTTTTTTTAAAGATTTTCAGGGAGTTGGAAGAAGGTATAAATCAACAAAGATATTAAATAGTTTTCATCGGTCAAGGGTGCTTTTTCGCAATCTCTGCGTCAATCTTCAGATTTGCTTGTGCGACGTACAGCAGTACGACTCGGCGAAACCCTTGATTTCCTTGACCTTGCAAAAAATCCCTCCTTTCCGAATTGAAAACATAGTTTGATTTATTATAGTTTCTGGATGGACACTAAATAAGAGTTTTTATCACTATGCCCCGGTAACAGACTTTTGAGAATCGGGAAAAAGCAATCTCACCTATCATCTTTTTTCTCCTATTAATGCTCTTATGTTAAACGTTCAGGCAAGTTTATCATGACCAGAAACAATGTCAAGGCCATGACTAATCAATTGACTTCTTCCTCCTTCTGCGATTAACCTAGAGATCATGGTCAAAGTCAGTAGTGCCCGGGCAGGAATTTGCAATGATTAACTTTAAGGTAAATACGCCATAAAGTTGTCATTTCGACTCGGTGCGAGGAGAAATCTTTAAGATCTCTCATTACATTCGAGACAAGGATTTCTCATTTTACCCCAAGGGCGCTTGTCACTTTGTTCGAGCATTCGAAATGACAATCAACTGCAATTTTCTAACGGGACATTGCTGGGTCAAAGCGCCCTTTCCAGGATTAAATGAGTCAACAAAAAACAGGATTCACAGCCATGCGCCATAAAAGGAAAATAATCAACAACGCTCTCATCATTCTTTCAGTTTTTGCCGCAGGACTGCTGTTTCAACTGACTGATATCTATGCAAAAGAGTTTTCTCCCGACATTAATGACCTCATTACCGCCTACCCCAACCATATATCGAATACTGATGGTAACTATATTATCTGGAAAGACGGAACCAAAATGCCTTTCGATGACGGAAAAAAGGGGAAAACCTTCGAAGAGCTTCTCCGTGATGCCGACCTTGAAGACCAGTTGTCATTGAAATATCCGGCAGGTGGGGCAATAGATACTGCACCGGCAGAAAACTTTGATCCCGGCAGGTTTCGTTACGAACCCCTTTTTAAAAAAATGTATGGCAATAGTAAGAAAGCAGTGGAAAAGAATCTTGTTACCATTGAATGGATGCCAAAATCGGTAAAACGTAAAGTCCGCTTCAGCAAAGTCAACAATGCCCATTTGGCGCTTAAAAAAGTATCAGATGACCTGGACCGCCTTCCCGACGGCTTTAAAAAATACGTTACTCACATTTCCGGCACCTATAACTGGCGAAATATTGCCGGAACGAATCGGATAAGCACGCACAGTTTCGGTATTTCCATCGATATTAACGTTAAGCTCTCCCACTACTGGTACTGGACAAAACCGGACAAAAGCGGAAAGTATCCCTATAAGAACGGAATTCCTCTCGAAATCATCAGCATATTCGAAAAGCACGGCTTTATATGGGGAGGAAGATGGTATCACTACGATACCATGCACTTTGAGTACAGGCCTGAACTTTTCATAGATGCTTCCCGAGTTAAATGATGCGTCCCTTTTCCTTGAAGAGATTCTTAATCCCTCTTTTCATCTCATTAAACATACTTGCACACTCATCAATCTCTTTTGCTCAAGCCAACTCACCGCAGCAGACGGAACTCTGGCTGGGCGGAGATGTTCATTTTGGCCAGGCTAAAGAAAATCCTCTTAAAAATATTTCAGAAAAACTGGGTGGAACAGGCATAGTCAACCTGGAAGGCCCTATTCATAAAGAAAGTGGTTTCCAATATGAGGATGGGAAATGGACAATAGTCAACCCTCTAAATTCTGGATTCTTTTTGAAAGAAGCAAATGTAAAGGTTGTCAGTGTGTCAAACAACCATGATGAGGATGTTGGAGTTGCGGGCAGGATATTCACTGAAAAGTCATTGAAGGATGCCGGACTATTACCCATCGGCGGCTCTAATAATCCTGAAACAATGGTGAAAAACGGTTTCAGGATTGTCTTTGCAACGTATGATCTATCGAAAGGAAGGCCCCGTAACCTGACTTCCGGACTGGCAGCAGCAAAGAAAGAAGGAGACATTCTGATTGTCACCTTCCATGTAACAGGGCCTCCCGGCTATTTACCTTCAAAAGAATTAAAAGAGGCGTCCAACATTGCCATTCGATCAGGCGCAGATATTGTTGCATCTCACGGCAGCCATGCCATTGGCCCGGTAGAGCGAAGAGGCGAAAGCATCATTGCCTGGGGCCTGGGAAATCTGGCATTTAACTGTGAATGCACAAAAGAAAAGGAAGGGATTATTCTTCAGGTTGTTATTAAAAGAGAAAAAGACAAAGCCCCCCAAATATCAGCCTGTGCAATTCCAATTGAAGCAGGATTAAATGGAGAGGCTGCTCAACAGGCAACAAATAGCGAGGAGATTATAGACCTGCTTGAGGCAATCGGCAGCAAAGGGATTAATCGCAGGCAGGGAAAAGCCTGTTTTTAACGCAGGTGAGCCTGCTTATTCAATCCATCCCGGTCCACCCTTTGAAAAGGGAAGAGCCTGTCCAGGTTTCATGCCTATTTTCCTGACGCCCGGACCGGGCGCCCCGGGTTTTAACCCTATCAGGCGGCAACGTACCAGTGCCGCCGTTCTTCGGCCTCCTTTTCTGCACGATGTTGGCCTTCCGTCAAGGACCCACCATGTTCATCTTCCACACTGAGTACGATCTTTATATTTTTCCTGTCAATATCGGTAAGCTTCTTGTCCGAATAATTGGGGTCCGCCTTGTACCAGTACATACGGCCAAAATGCTCCTGCAATATTTCCGACACAAAGGGCCTTCCATGACGCGCAAAAATCATATTTCTCAAGATTCTCAGATCCCGTCCCGACAGGTTTCTAATTGATTCAACGTTTATCAATTTATCAAGCAGTCGATAGTCCTCAAGGGGGCTTCGCCTGGCAGCGGAAGGGTCCCAGTCAACAGGCTCTCCAAGCGCACTCATTAACAAACCGAGTTCAATATCAAACCTTGAATTCCACTTTCCCGCCTCTTTAAATTTTCTGAGCATAGCCAACCTTCTTTGAAGCTCCTCTTTTGGAATAGTGGCTTCCCTTTTGGCAATCTTTCTGGCATTTTTATAATCCATATCACTTAGCTTTGAATGGTCCAGGCCCGTCGCATCATACCACCACTGAGTATTAAAGTAGTCATGAAGCCATTTTTTGTGGAAGACATTGCCCGCCATGGCAAATATGGTATTCCTCATGATGGAGAGTTCACGGAGTGACTTATCTTTCAAGTCACTATCATCAATGAGCGCATTATAATAATAAGGGACCTTATCATTATCAAGTATTTCGTCGGCACAGATCTCTTTTACTGAACCCGCTAAAAAAAGAAAGGGTAAGGTAACAGCCAAAAAGAATGAAGCAGAATTTCTATTCATAAAACCTCCCGTCGACTATCTGCAGATAAAGTTTTTACACCTCTGGCATGCTTGCAATAATTGTCAAGAAAAAGGAATAGTAGATAAAAGGCTTACTCAGACACGCTCTAGTATGATCGCCCCACCCTGTCCACCACCAATACACAGCGATGCAAGGCCGAGATTTAAGTCGCGCCTTTTCATCTCTTTAAGGAGAGTAAGAACAAGTCTTGCGCCCGTTGAACCAACGGGGTGTCCGAGAGCAATAGCGCCGCCGTTAACATTAAGGATATCTCTATTTAACTTGCCAAGGGCCCTTTTCTTTCCAAAATGCCTGTCGGCAAAATCCTTCGATTCAAAGGCACGTTCACAGGCAATGACCTGCGCTGCAAAGGCCTCGTTGATTTCCATAAGCTGAATATCTTTCAGTTTAACTTTCGTTTTTTCAAAAACTTTCTCCATGGCAAAGACAGGGCCCAGGCCCATCCTGGCCGGATCGAGACCGGCATAGGCAAAGCCTTTGATATAACCGAGAGGTTCGTACCCCAGGTCTTTCGCCCGCTTTTCCGTCATGACAAGCACCATGGCGGCTCCATCCGTCAGCTGCGAAGCATTTCCTGCCGTTACCGTACCGTAGTGCCTGTCAAAAACAGGCTTCAGTTTGCCCAAAGCCTCCATGGTCTGGCTTTCACGAATGCCGTTATCAGCGGCAACCGGTTTATAGCCTGGCGGCGGCATGAGCGGGATTATCTCATCAGCCAGCCGCTCTCTCGCATCAGCTGCCCGTTGGTGACTTAGCAGCGAAAACCGGTCCTGTTCCTCCCTGTTAATGGCAAAATCCCTGGCCAGTATTTCAGCCGTTTGCCCCATATTCTTGCCGCAAACAGGGTCGGTAAGACCCAGCATAACACCGATAACCGGTTTGAGATGAGCCACCCTGATCTCCGACAAAAGAGCCAGCCGCTGCGGCAGAGACCTGGCTCTCTGGAAGCGGGTAATTATGTCCTGAAGGCGGGGAGTAAAATAGAAAGGAATCTGGCTCATCGACTCAACACCCCCGGCAAGAACAATTTCACTCTCACCGGCAAGAATCTGTATGCAGGCGCTGGTAATAGCCTGCATGCCGGAAGCGCAGTTCCTCTGTACCGTATAGGCAGGGATTTCTTTCGGGAGCCCTGCTCTTAGCGCAATCACTCTTGAAGGATTGGCCGAATCGACAGGTTGAGAAACATTACCGATAATGACTTCATCAATATGGTCGGGAGAAAGACCGGTTCTCTCAAGCAATTCCCGAAGAACAGCGCTGCCGAGATCGATGGCCGACAGGTTCTTAAAGTCCGTTCCTGCCTTTATATAAGGACTTCTAAGTCCTTCAACTATAACAACCTTTTCCATATTTCATCCCTTTCTGGCCCCTTTTTCTCACAAGGTTTCGCAGCGAATCAATTCAAGAGCAGGCGAAGAGCGCTTCCCGACCGGGGGCAGCACAGTCACAGCTGCTGCGGCAAAAAAGCTTGTGAGAAGCGCGGATTATGTTAAGAGTATCAAAGGCCTTTGAGGGATGCAACCATTTTGAATGGCCGGAAATAAAATATCTATTTATAGCCGGAAGGGCATTTTTTGAAGTTTTCAACAAGGTTGCAAAAATGAGGTCCCTTGTAATAAAGTAAAGGGCTATGGCCTACGTTAACAAAAGCAGCTTACAAAGAAACCGGCAAACGGTACTGCACGAAATTATATTTGAAGCAGACACACCGGCCGGCAAGGCATTCGATATTGCTCTCATCATCAGCATTCTTCTAAGTGTCATTGCCGTCATGATGGAAAGCGTCACTTCAATAAGAGAAGCTTTCGGCTTTCATCTTTACGTTATAGAATGGATCTTTACCATCGGCTTTACCATTGAATATATTTTAAGGCTTCTTTGCGTAGGCAAACCTCTCAGATATGCCAGAAGCTTTTTCGGCATTGTTGATCTTCTTGCCGTCATCCCTACCTATGTGGGTCTTTTTTTCCCGTCAGGCCACTACCTCATGGTTATTCGGGTTTTAAGAGTACTCCGTACATTCAGGATACTGAAACTGGCTCACCATATAGGAGAAGCAAGGCTGCTCATGGACGCTTTAAAGGCAAGCCGGACCAAAATTACGGTCTTTGTCTTTACCGTCATGACCATCGTCGTCATTGTCGGTTCCATCATGTATATCGTCGAAGGGGAAGAGAATGGATATACCAGCATTCCGAGAAGCATCTACTGGGCCATTGTCACGCTGACCACCGTTGGCTACGGCGACATTTCGCCCGGTACAAACCTGGGTCAGGCCATTGCATCTCTTGTCATGATCATGGGCTATGCCATCATTGCCGTGCCGACAGGTATCGTTACCGCTGAAATATCTCAACAGACTTTTAGACAAAGAATATCGACACAGGCATGCCCCGAGTGCAGCCTCGAAGGGCATGACAGTGACGCAATTCACTGCAAGTTTTGCGGGGCCGGGCTTTGAGAAAGATAAGAAGTGGAAAGACACTTCCAAAGGCGGTAATATGAAATATCTCTGCAAGTTGTCTTCTGATAAAAACTAACTAAACTCTTTATCAATGCTTCAAATAATCAATCACAAGCTGCCTCATTTCGTATTTTTCCATTCCCTCCATAAGAGCAATAACGGGATTGTTTGAAGCTGAAAAAAAGCCCCCCCCTTCCTTGTCCCTAAGCAGGAAACCACTAATAGCAACCTTATAGTTTGCCTCCTTATTGAGAGGTTTACCGTCAATAAGCCATGAACCGTCTGCCGGCCAGCCTTTCAGCATGGGCTTTAATAACCCTCTCCAAACCTGAAGACAAGCCCCACATTAGCAAATTTATATGAGTTCTCATCAGAAAGGATGTCCCAGTCCTCTCCTGTTGCATTATTATCCAGTTCACCATCGCTTATCATTGCCAGAGCGCCAATCTTAAGGGTCAAACATACAGAGATCGGA
>JAOUBX010000068.1 GCA_029860075.1 Deltaproteobacteria bacterium
GGTCGCTAACGATCTCTCAATTAGCTATTTTCTTTGAAGGAAGGCTGGATAAAGAATTAATGCTTTGATATGATGAATAATTCCATTAACCCTGACACAGATTATTGAACACTACCTCTAAACGGGTTGCAAATGATATATTTTGCACTGAACCTCAAGAATATTTCCTAATGCCTTTCCTATGGCACCTAAATGTTCTTTTGTCGGTTCTAAGGGCAAATCACATATTCCCCTTGCCGCGTGGTCAAGCTGTTCGGCTGCTGCCTTCAGGTGTTCATTTATAGATTTTAGTGTTGCCATTGGCACCTATGATAATATCTCAACATAACACTAAACAGTTGAAAAAAAATGTTGGTTTAAACTAAACCACATTTTGGAAGAGATTGCAACTTTCTGGTTGAAAGCTATTACTATTTAAGGAAGGTTGATTTTATCGAGTACAGGAAGGAAGTAGTAATGATGACAACATTAAACCTATGTTAAAGAATTATGATTCAAATTTTTTCTTTAATTTTTCGTAGTATGCACGTTCTTTTACTTCTATATCTTTAGGATTTTCAGGCCTTCTTTCTGTAGGTGTATCAGGCTCTTGCGTATCAATAATTTTAATTTGTATTAAGTCGCCTAAGTTCAATTCTTGATTGAGCCACTTCACATGTTCTGATTGTGAGTTAGATTTAGTCATGTAAGCTCCAACCTCGATATATAATTCCTCCTTAGGAAGTTTCCTCTCAACACCATCAACCTTTTTATGACTACGTTTTGCCAAAGTTAAAATTGAAGATAATACACCATCGTCACCAATCGAAGCAGTACAGACTTTTTTATTGTTTATATATATTTCAAATCCGTTCAATGTTTTCCTCCAACTCTAATAAGAAATGTACACGGCAAACTAAACCATATTTGGGGAAATATTGCAACTTGCTGGTTGAAAGCTATAACTACTCTGGGAAAGTCAATATTGATGACTTCAGGAAGGAGTAACTAATGATAGCCCCAAGTCCATTTTATACTCTTTTGGAATGAGTCATAAAACATCGCATATCCATCTTCATTGTAGCCGCTTAAAAAGAAAATGACTTCTGACTTACCATCTGAATCATAGTCGCCTGCATCAATAAAGGTTAGAGACAGAGTTCTTGAATTTCTGCCACTCAACGCAATATGCTCAATAGAACCATTATTCCTGTATAGAAAAAGTTGTTCCAAGAATGGCCCCTCATTAATACCGCACTTACCACCTTTCAATATCATTCCCACCAATAAATCACCTTTGTTTGAATGATAGGTTTTAGTAAATTGAATGAGCCTTTCTTCATATGACCAGGGTTTGGGCAATGGCTTTTCATCTTCATCACAGTTAATTACTTTGGAAAATTCCTTTCGGAAAGCTTTTTTGAGTATTTTTTCCTGTGCTTCGTTGAGTTGTGAGAGTTTCCATTTGTCGGGATCATTGAAGTTATCTTTTGAGACAAGAACAAGAGGGCGATTAAATAATGTATGTTGCCAACCTGAGAAATCTTTAGATGGTTCTCCTATAACCAATCTCTGACGAGGCTCTGCTTCCGGGATATGAGTTTCTGCTGTACCTAATGAGTTGATTTCAGAATTTGGACGGCTTTTGATTTTGCCATCTTTTTTCCCATCAAACGCGATTATCCATTGAATTTCCTCTAGATGAGATGTGCTGAGTCTCCATTCATGCTCATCCTTTTCAAATAAAGGTCTTACAATTCTGCTTTTTGATGGACCTTGCTTCCAATTGGCTAGTTCTGCTCTATCATCTTCTAAAATACCTACCAATACATTTGATGAAATATCATTTGCATATAATAGAGAAAGTGATCCCCAAAAAAATATGGCAATGAACATAATGCTCTTCATTTAAGCTGTTACTCTTCCTTTAATTTCATTGGCAACTTAATACTTCAGACTAAATCATACTTGGTGAAAGATTACAACTTTCTGATTGAAAGCTACAGCATTTAGGGGCGATTGATTTTGTTTAGTTCAGGAAGTAAGCAATAAAGAGAACGTCCCCTTTTCTCTTTCCCACCTACAAAGCAACTAATTCAAATGTCGGATAATTTAAGAATTACTAAAAGAAAGTGCACTCTTTTCTCTATCTGTATAATACCTCATTTTTGAATATCAATTAAATTACCGTTTACCTTTACACTAACTAGATTCTCTTTTTTTATTCTGTCCCACTCCTGATCAAGAAGCCGCTTTTTATCAACATCTTCCTCTAAGAAATCCCGCCAATAAATACCTTTTAACTCTGAAGAGTTAAACCCTCCTTGTACAGCATTAACACGATACTCTAACCAATATAGATCCGTAGAATCTCTCGAATAACCTTTAGCAATATATTTAGACTCAATAATAACAGGTATATATAAGGGGTTTACTATTGTAAGAATTCTCGACAGATACGGTTTTAATTCACTTTCTACATATTCATTTGCACCTTTTGCAAGCCAATAAGTATTTATATCATGAAAATTACCTCTAACTTCTATCTCATTAGGTAAATCTTTAAACGCTGATGGAAAATATGCATAACCTTTAAGAAATATAATCCTGTCATTTAAACTTACGAATTTCCCCCGAGCCTTTTTCTCATCAAATTCTAAACCTAAATATAGCTTAGTCTCGCCAATATATTCTTCCTTTATCAAATTATAACTAAACCACGAAATTACGAGCGCAAATAATGATATAATTATAGCTATAAACGGATGCCATTTAGTTTTTTCTCTAAAACATCTTGCCTCTTGCCTATCAACATCGTTATCCATATACTTGTATCCCCCTATGTAATTGAATAATGTAACAAACTTATTTGAAGAAAAGAAGTAAAAACAAAAAGAAGCTAAAAGCCAGTTTTCTTTCAACTTAATAATTCAATACACTAGCCGAACTAAGCCAAATGTCAGAGAGATTGCAACTTGTCATTTGTAATCTGTAATATTCTGGGACGGTAGATTTTGTTTATTTCAGGAAGGAAGTGAGCTATAATCGATTTGGTTGAATGGCTGGCTATACATTTTAGTCACTTATCCAATGCCTTTTGAAATTACGATCTTTTTCATTCCAGATAAACAATGATGCTGCACTTTCAAACATGAAATATGATACAGCGTTTCTTTTAACAAAAACTTCCGGTGGATCATCTTTTGTTGGTTCCCAATAACCCTTTCCAGAAGCAGTAAGGATTTTACCTTTTTGCTGTGTAGCAATACCCATCTCTAAATTGTTTCCTTCACCTAATTGGATAGCTTTGTACTTCTCACCTTCGGAAACAATCGCGAACAAGTATTTTTTATTGTTTTGTTTATTTATAAGAATGTACGCAAAATCAATAGTTTCATCTTCATTAAAGAAACCTTTTGTCCAATAAGGGGCCTTATAGTTTCCTTCATCATCCTTGGTTTTGTATACATATGAGTTTTTGTGTTTCCAGTAACTTTGATAATCTTCCTCATCATGTAACCTATACTCGGGTAGAAGCTCACTTACAGTTTTTTTATAAAATGATAAATAAATATTATCATTCTTCTCTTCCACTTTTTTGGCTTCACCAATTTGTGAGACGGATAGAATTATTAGCACTATGAGTAGTGTAAAGGCTCTTATCATATTATCTCCATATATTTCTTTTAATATGTATTGTACAGCCTGTCATGAAATCTACCAGAGGTGTTGTAAAAGTCAAGCTGTAATACTTTCTGCTTGAAAGCTATAATTTTTCAGGAAGTGGATTATTGTTTAGTACAGGAAGAAATGATGTGATAAGTAATACGGGTCTGTCTAAAGCGTCATTATTTCTTCAAATAACTTTTTTCAATTAGCCAGTCTTTAAGGATACGCTCTATTTGTTTCGTCATAGAACGGTCCTCATCTTTAGCGGCTTGCCTAAGAAGTTTTGAGAT
The DNA here is from genome assembly GCA_029860075.1 of Deltaproteobacteria bacterium. Classification (NCBI taxonomy): domain Bacteria; kingdom Pseudomonadati; phylum Myxococcota; class Myxococcia; species Deltaproteobacteria bacterium. The sequence continues at coordinate 3,939 of JAOUBX010000068.1, forward strand.
TTCGGGCGACAGGTAAATGGTCGTTCTTTCTTTTGGGGATTCATTATTATTCATAGTGACTCATTTTAGCAGTATATTTTTTCTTGACAACTGAATCATTTTGATGACAATATGACTCACTCGTTGTGTAAGTGTCATTACAGGATAATCTTTAAATCAAAGGGGGCAAGTCATGACAGAACCAAAGCAGAAGGAAGGGGAATTTGATGAATGGCTCATGGGGGATATGTATGATGTGCTGAAGGGACACACCTTTGCTCTGGAGGCACTTGCAGAGCTTTTGACTTCATCCACGCTGGAAGCCTTCCTTGAAAAATTTAATAACCTCGATCTTGTCCTTTTAAAAAGGGGGGACGATTGATTTCGGATTGTGGAATTCGGAATTCGGAATGCGGAATGCGGAATGCGGAATGACCCTTCGACGGGCTCAGGGTGACAGGATGGTTTCGCGCAGAGACGTTTATACTCACAGAGCACAAGTGCCCTGTTGGTGCGGAGAAGCATAGAACGCGGATGCGTAAAGCTTTCCTTTCCGAATTTATGAGGATTAGTGAAACTTATACTCGAAGGGTGCAGATTTGGCGGATTTTCACTGATTTCAAGAATAGGGCGTTACTCAAGGGTCAATAACTCTAAAATCCAAAACAAAAACCTTTAATCCTTTAATTCCTGTCTGGAAAATTTTTTTAATATTTCTCTTTCAGGTCAAAATAACCTTGCTTACCGAGATCCGTGTTCATCCGCTCAATCTGCGTCATCTGCGTTCCATTCTCATAATATCCCGTCAATCCTGTTAATCCTGTCAGAAAAACAAGATTTCTCCCTTTGGTTCGAAATGACATTATTTACAAGGAATATTTTCTATCTGCGCCTTTGTACCCGCAGGGCATAAACTTATCTGCGCGAGGCTGATCTTTTTGGAATCCCTTTTATCCCTTAACCAAGCCCTCCACACACCTCCGAATATGAAAGGCACACTCCCTGTATACCTCAATACTGCTCCTGTAGGGATCATGGATATTCCACTGGATCAGCTTTTCAGGATCAATTCTTTGGTCTCTTTTTAAATAACTGTAAACATAAGCGTCAAGGGCAATGAGGGTATCAAAGGGCGTAACGTCTATGTCCGTGACGGCCCGTGGTCGATGGTTTGAAATATCGATACTGAATTCATCTTTCATTACCTCAATGGTTTCATTGGTCGCCCTGTTTCTGCTTGGGGAAATACCGGCGCTTTCTACATGTGCCCTGCCGTCAAGAATCTTTTTTGCCAGCCCTTCCGCCATAGGGCTTCGGCACATATTGCCGTAACAGATGAAGAGGATATTTTGAGGTGATTTAATCATAATCTATTAATAATTGCTCAAGCTTGGCACCCCACTATTGACCTTGCAAAAAATCCCTCCTTTCCAATTTGAAAAAATAGTTTGATCCACCATAGTTGACCGATAGATACTAAATTGAACACTACCCTAATTCGTGACTATCTCACATATCTTTAAAGTAAAAGCTCCTCCCCTTCTTCTCCCGAAAGCAGAATGACTGCTCTTTTGTTAGCTCTGCCTTCTTTCACAGTTGCAGCTCATGTTTACAGGCGTTGCCAGTTTTTGATGCAGACACCGAGGGCGATGAGGGCCGCCCCTGCTGCCAGCCATGTCTGGTTCTTGTCCAGGTAATAGATTGATCCTCCTTTTGAGAGTTTGAATGCAGTCAGGTTGAAGGTCAGCAGCGCAGTGCCTAATATATAGGACACTGCCTGTAACCCTCTTGTCGTCACTTTGACAACATCAATATTTGCCATGTTTACTACCTCCATTGTTTTATAGCTAAGTGTAGCTGAGAAAAAGCTTGTTGTAAAATGACAGATGTATTTTTTTTGTAAAGGTTGGAAAATATCCGGACTGTTACTTATAAAATTGTCAGTGCATAGAGTGCAGATTCTGTAACAGGCATTAACCTGGAAAGGGCAGCTGGTTATGGTTTGAGGAACAACTAATGATTCCACAGCGCTTACAACAATGTTTGCTTAATCTTGAGAATTTTTTGTAAGCGCCGTGAAACCCATAGCTTTCTCTGAAATTCATGTTCAACTGCCCTTCCCGGGATTAATAATATGTGGAATGGGGCTTTATCTTTCATTGTGAATGCAGGTTCTGCCTCAGGGTGGAGCCGCAAGTAAACCCCGGATTAAAACTCCCTGAAATCATCTTCATCCATGGGAATAATATCATTAGGATTTAGAGCCATCGTGCCTCTTCCATTGCCGGAATTATTTATCGTGGTCCTTTCCCTTAATTCTTTCCCTTTCTGTGAAATGCTGCGGACAGTATTGAGAACTTTATTCCTTCCATTGTTATGAGAGGTTTTGCTTGCCTCTCTTTTAAGAGAAGATTGCGGCAGCGCAACTTTACCGTTAGAACCGTCTTGCTCCCCGCTTACAAGAGTAACCAGGTTGCCCACCATTTCTTTCATGGATTCAGCCTGAGATGAGAGTTCTTCACCGGCGGAAGCCGTCTCTTCCGAGAAGGCTGAGTTTTGTTGCGTAACCTGGTCCATCTGGGTTACCGCCTTTGTTACCTGTTCGATTCCTGCAGCCTGCTCCCTGGAGGCTGCGGCAATTTCGGCAATGAGATCGGCAGTTTTCGTTACATTTGAAACGATTTCATTGAGTACTTCGCCTGAATTTGAAGCCAGTTCGCTTCCCATTTTTGCCCTGGTTGTACTGCTTTCAATAAGGCCGGCCGTTGTCTTGGCCGCTTCGGAACTTCTTCCTGCCAGATTTCTTACCTCTTCGGCGACTACGGCAAAACCTTTGCCATGTTCTCCGGCCCTGGCTGCTTCGACAGCGGCATTGAGTGCCAGAAGGTTTGTCTGAAATGCAATTTCATCAATCACTTTAATGATTTTTGAGACTTCTTCGGAACTTTTATTTATTTCATTAACGGCCTCAATCATTTTTTGGACGGAATCAGCGCCTTTTGTTGCCGTGTCTTTCGCTACGTTTGACAACTGATGCGCCTGGCCTGCATTGTCCGCATTTTGCTGAACCATGGAAGACATCTCTTCCAGTGATGATGAGGTCTCTTCCAGTGATGCCGCCTGCTCTGTAGCGCCTTCGGCCAGTGATTGGCTGGCAGAAGCTACCTGTCCTGCTGCCGATGAAACATTCTCCGTCCCATCATTGAGTATGGATACGACGTGGTCAATGGGCCTGGAAATGGTTCTTGCAATCATTACGGAAAGAAGGACGCCTGCCACGAGCGCTATTACCACGAGGATAATGGAAGCCAGTTCCGACTCTTTCTCCATACCCATGACTTTTGCTTCAGCTTCATGAGTCAGTGATGCCGTAATATCTTCGATCTCGGTAACAAGCTCCAACATTTGAGCCGTGTCTTTTGCTATAATGGCTTCATCGAGAATGACCACTTTAAGCATCTTCTCATAATCATCAATCTCTTTTTCAACTTTCCTGAGCTTAGCCACTTCCTGTGCATTTTTGTTCTCATTCTCCAGCAGATGAACGTAGCCTTTAAGGAGTCCCATCTGATTATTCATTTCTTCAATTCGCTCAGGATTTTTATCGAGAAGAAACGCTACTTCATTTTTAGCAAGCTTTAAGCTGGCCACTTCCATTTCGTCAATATGCTGGATCAACTTTGTCTGGTATAAAATCTCTTCGCTAAGCGATAATTTGCCAAGTTCCTCCTTGTGGTGGGCAGACAACTCCTCAAGGGCATTATCAACATCGGCAATAAGGTGGTCCAGCTCTTCCTTATCCACTTCTATCTCGTGATAACTCCTGGTTACCTCATCCATTAGTTTTTTGTAATCATTAAAATCGGCCCTGACTTTTTCTATCTGCCCGGTCTGCTTTGCGTCAAGGTAGCCGCTTTCGAGAAGCTCATTAATAATATCATGGCTTTCGGCAAGTTTCGCTTTGGCAGCAGCTACCCTTCTTTCACCGTATTCCCTGTTTTCAATACCATGTAAAAGAAAACTGCTTATGTCGTTGCTGATTTCACTTGCCTTCAAATCGAGCTCTGCAAAGAGGGCTTCTTCATGTGCGTAAACAGCCATACGACTAACATAGATGAAACTGACCACGCCGAGAACAAGGGCTAAAAGAGCAAGACTGCCGTGGCTCGTGTAAAGTTTACTGTTTAAGCTGATTTTTTTGAATGCGCCGCTCGATGATCCCATAAAAGCCAGTATCCCGAGAACAGCAAAAGCGGCTATAAAAGTCCAGAAGGTACTTGATAGGTCGGCATCCTTAACTGCCTCTATGTGATGTTCCGATTCTTTGAGCCAGTCGGACTTTAAAATACTCATTGTGTCTTTATCTGCAAGACTTATCTTTTCAACCTCAACATTGGTATGAAGCGCTCCTGCCTGATGGTCTCCCTTGCCTCCTCCGGCAAAAGACGTTAATGGTATCATGAAAAAAAATATGACTAATCCCACTGTTAATATTTTTCCCCTTTTCATCTCTCGTCCTCCTTTTTTTGCGATTATTTCCTGCTTTATTTTTCTCCTGGCCTCTTCAGGCCATATTTTAGCGGCCTATTTTGCTCATTTCCGTTAATTCTGCAGATGTAAGCACTTTGTCGATTTCCAGAAGAATCTTCACCTGGTCACCGACCTTACCCATCCCCAGGATGTAGTCCGTATTTAGGGCGATGCCGAAAGAGGGGGGCTCTTCGATGCAATTGTCATCAATATGAATAACTTCCGATACCGTATCGACAACGATTCCCATGAGCATACCTCTCACATCAACGACGATAATACAGGTTCTCCGGTCATACTCACCTTCAGTAAGCCGGAATTTAAGACGAAGGTCTATAACGGGAATAACCTCTCCTCTCAGATTAATTACACCTTTTACATGGTCCGGGGTCTGTGGAACCGTAGTAATCGCCATAATTCCGATAATCTCCCGGACCTTGAGTATTTCAAGGCCATATTCTTCTTCCTGCAGCTGGAAAGTCAAAAATTTCCCACCCGTTAAGGAAGGTACGTTTGTGACTTCACTTGTCAACTCCATAGGTTCAGCCATTACTTTTCCTCCTTTGCTTTTATTATTAAATAAGACTTTATTTTTTTGGACAGGATTAAATATATGTATTTGACATATTCCAAGAGTCATGCCAAGAAGGAATTGAATTGTGATAAAAAAAATTAGTTAATGTTTATAGGTACTTGAAGCATTTTTGATTTTAAGTGGATTTGTTTTGTCAAGGATGTAATAGTTACAAGTTACAAAAGATGGGTGATACACAGGTGTGTCATGAGACATCTGTGTTGCAAGTGTCAAGATTGACTTATCCGGCAAGGGTTTTGGCGTTGATATTTTGTTTTAAATGATGCTCAGAGTTCTGGAGACGCAAAGCTTAAGGGAAGATCAATAAAATCATGACCGGCATGTGAAGGTAAAAAAGCCACTGTATTGAGTCTTTGCACCGCTTTCAATAAGGTTTTTGCCCCATATAATTTCCCGGTGGATCGTAGTTGCATACAACGATCATATTCCCGTTGCACAGGGATTTGCCGCAGCCCATGGTCTTCGTGTTTTTCCAGATGACCTGCGTGTAGTGCCCCGTGGGATACCAGGTCTTTTCATTGATGGGCCCGTATGTGTAATCTTTTTTTTCGCTTTCCCAGCTTTTTACGGCATGAGCCACGCCGTAATAGCCTGCTGTTCCCATGAAGATATTCTCTCCGTATTGCTGTTTCCACTTGCCCCTGCGTGGCCTGTGCTTCATGGAGCAGCCCTTTTGCGCAAGATGCCCGGCCCAGGCCAGGGAATAATCGGCAATTGTGGCGGACCAACTGACGGGTCCCACACCTACATCTGCGCGGACCCTGTTGTGCTCTGCAATGAGGGTTTTAACCTCGTCATTATTCAGCTTGAGGGCATGGCCTGCTGTGCCGCAGCTTGTGGCAAAAAGCAGGAGGGTGGGGAATAATAATTTGTACATCCTCTTCTCCTTGCTTGAGGGGAGTTTAACCGCTTAAGGGGATTAATAGGTATTTGAATTTATAACCCTTTTTGATAGTATAGCAAGTATGATTGAAAAAAAGGTAATAATTAAACCCTTAAAAAAAGATGATCGTGACGACCTGCGGTTCTGGCTGAGCAAAAGTGTTGAAGAGCGCTTGTCGGCTGTGGAATTATTGAGGCAGGATTACTACGGTGCCGACTATGCAGATAAATCAGGATTTCCTAGAGTTTATAAGATTGTTAAACTCAAACAAGGTTAAGTACGTCATCGTCGGCGCTTATGCGCTATCTTTTTACGGCAGACCTCGTTTTACAGGTGATATTGATATATTTATTTCCTCTGCACCGGATAATGCCTCAAGGATGCTTAAAGTCCTTGAATCATTCGGGATGGGCTCACTTGGATTAACACAAAAGGACTTTGAAACACCGGGGCAGATCATACAACTTGGTGTTGCTCCCCGCAGAATTGATATCCTGACAGAAATCACTGGAGTTGATTTCGATAGAGCATGGGTGAATAGGGTGGAGGCATCCCTGGAAGGAGAAAGAATCTTTTATTTAGGTAAGGAAGATTACATTACCAATAAAAAAGCCACCGGGCGGGCGAGAGATTTGTCAGATATTGAAGACCTTCAATAATTATCCTGCCTCTTCTTCTACCTAAAACAAACACCCCGATGTCAGGTGATGACGGATACAAAAAGCCAGGTTGGCGGCAATGTCCCCTTTGCTGTTGGTAATATAGACTCTGTTTCCAATTGAGAAAGTCTCATCCCGGAGCCTTTCTATGGGTAGTCCTTTTTTTCTTAGAGCATTTTCAAAGAAGGGAACTATTTTGTCCTTCATTCTCAGTTGGGTGTCTTCTAAAAAGATAGCGAGAGAAGGGGACAACTCTTCGGCTCGTTTGAGAAAGGCGATGATTTCCTTTTCCTCCACATTGGCCGGCGGTGAGGATTTAACTTCAACATAGGCAATACGGTTTTCGAAGGAAGCAAGGACGTCATAATCGCCGCCGCTCTTTCCTCCCTTTAATCTTACGCCCCACATAGCCTTTGAAGAGAATTCTTTTTCAAAAATCTGTGCCACAAACCATTCCAGCGTTTCACCGAAGCTGAAGACGGACTTCTTTTTCAAACGGAATTGATCATCTTTTATTTTTTCAATGATTTTTCTTTCAAGCAGAAATTGAAGGTAGATTTCAACACATTCCCTGGAAACATATTTGAGGAGATCGGCACAAGTGAAAGACTTTTTGTTTTTAATCAGGTCTCTCATAAATATGCGGAAGGAGTATTTTTTCAGAAGTTCATATATTTCATCGTCAAAGTTGTTGAACCTCTCTTGTGGAAAGAAAAGACGATCCCGTGGATTGGCCGCAATGACCCGGAATCCTCTTCTTTTCAGCATGGCTGTCAGTTCGGAATTCAATGACTTCCTCCATAGATAGCTTGAGTATTATTATAGCCCTTTTGGCGGGAGGTAAACAAAGGACTTTTAGCACGTGGTGACAAAAGTTTTTCCGGAAAGTGCTTTATTTTAAAGAAAATTTTGAAAAGCACTTGAATTTGTGTTACTTTTCAATGCAAGGGTGGTGTCCGGGCGTTTTCTTCTGACGCTCTTTACGTTCAGGGAAACTTCATTTATCCGGCTGTTTATTATGATTGATAAAAGGCCCCTATATTATAAATTCGCTCCTCTTTGTTTTGCATTATTTCTGACTGTCCTGTCCCCGGACATAAGCACCGCCCTGCCTGATGCGGCTTATATCTCCTTTACTCTCGAAAATGACCTCTTTACGACAAGTAACAGGGACCGGCATTATACCAATGGATTTCGCTTTTCATTGATTTCTGATACTTATTCTGATTTTACTGAAAAAAACAGTTCAGCGGGGATGCGAAAAATCTTTGGTCAAATGGATTTTGTTAGAGAAGAAGGTTATCAGCGATGGATTGCTTATGGCGGAGGACAAATTATTTCCACACCGGAAGACGTTGCCAAAATCGTTGATCAGCCTGATGATCTGCCTTATGCGGGCCTTCTTTACTGGTTTTACACCATGAATGGCGAAAAGAAAAAGCAGGGTGAAAGCCTGACTTTAATGGTTGGTATCATTGGTCCTTTGTCTATGGCGGAGCATGTTCAGAAATTGGCGCACAAGGTTTCCGATAGTGACAGGCCGAGAGGCTGGGATAATCAATTAAAGAATGAACTGGCGCTAAATATCGGTTATGACCGCAGATATCTTCTTTATTCCCACCATCCTCGCAAGCGATGGAGTTTCGATATAGTCGGTACGGGCGCATTATATTTGGGTAATGTTATAACAGGGGGGAATGTCAGTTTTGCCGCTGTGCTCGGAAAAGAGGACAGCTTTAATCCCCTCTCTATACGTCCCGATCTTATTGGACGGGGAACAATTGCAGCAAACGGTTCACGCCGGCCGGGACCCTTTGTTTTGGTTGGGGTCGGTACCGACATCTATGTGCATTCCGTATTTTTGGACGGTAATTTATTTCGTGACGGGCCTCATGTGGATAAAAAGCCCTTTGTCCATAATCTATTTGCAGGTTTCGGGTATAACTGGCTCGATTTCAGCGCTCACATCGGCTGGATTGATCAGGGAAAAATGTTTGACGGTCAGGATGGAGGTTTGGAGTACGGCACTATTAATTTTACCTGGCGAAATTGAGGGGCTATAATTTATTTAGTTTACTCTTTTTTCTCCGTTCTTCTTTGGATAGCCTTCTTGCGGGGCCCTTTTTCTTTGTTCCCGATCTGACTTCATAATCCTCCTCATCGCCAAAATCGCTGAAATCATCACCGCCGACAGTCATTCTTACTTTCATCTCAAACTCAGGTGAGGAAATAACGACAGCGCCTTTTTTTTTGGCGTGATTTGCAATATCTTTATCGGAAGTCACGACAACGATCTTGTCCCGCAGTTCATGAGCCATGCCTTTAATTACATCATCTGCCTTGTCTCCCCTGCCGCTGTAAATAATATCTATCCCCTGCACCTTGTCCCGTGAAGAGCCGATGTTGTCCGATTTCCATCCGTCGAAGACAACGGTTATAAGATTGCCCTTAATTTTTTTGTAGTCAGCCAATAGTCTGATAAGCCCCATTCGTCCCTCTTCCAGGGAGATAGCCTCCAGGTTGATAAGCTGGTCAGACTGGCGAATTAGATTGTAGCCGTCTATTACGATCCTTGTTGACATATGAGGAGATGATAGCAAAAAGGGGGGGACTATTCAATATTACATAGGAATCTCCCTTCGCTGAGCGGGGTGACAGGTAAAATACTTTTCTTTTATGGCATTTATGCCCCTTGAGGGTAGAGGGTTGGGGTGGGGATGGGTTAACATGGAAATGGTATCAAAAAAACAACCCATCCCCCTCCTGACCTCCTCCTTGAAAGGGGAGGAACAGTGGTGCAATTTCCTAACCGGACACTACCGGGTCCAACTGCCGTTTCCGGGTTAAGAGCTTTTTTATAGTAAAGAAAGACCACTTTCTTTGGCCAGGGATCTTCATAGAGAAGAGGATCTTATGGATTCTGATAAATTCTACCTTTGTGAAATCGAATTTTCGCGATATAATGAGCAGCCTCCCTCGGTTTAACTGTTTTTATGGGGGATATTCCTTGACTGATAGAAACCTATAATTTATAATTTTTAATTCCCTCAAAACTATGGCAAAAGATAACTTTGAAAAGGATCTGAAGAAGCTTGAAGCGATAGTTGCAAAACTTGAAGGGGGTGAGGTGCCGCTTGAGGAATCTATGGAACTTTTTGAAGAAGGCGTCAAGCTTTCCCGTCTTTGTTCCGAAAGGCTTGACAGGGCCGGGAAAAAGATAGAAATTCTAACGAAAGATGACAAGGGCCAAATAAAAAGTGAGCCCTTCCAGTTTGATGAATAGTACTGTGCCGGAAAAAATCAGTTTTAATATAGAAAAATACCTTAAGGACAAAAAAAGCCTTGCTGAAGAGGCCATGTCCGGCCTTGTGCCTGACGGCAAGTCGCTGACGGCTACCTTGTATAAAGCAATGAGGTACAGCCTTGAAGCGGGAGGCAAGCGAATTCGGCCCGTTCTTGCCATGGCCGCCTGTGAGGCTGTCGGTGGAGAACTGGACCGTGTTATGCCGGCGGCCTGTGCCCTGGAATTTATTCATACCTATTCACTCATTCATGACGATCTGCCAGCCATGGATGATGATGACTACAGGCGGGGAAAACCGACCTGCCACAAGGCCTTCGATGAAGCAACGGCCATACTTGCCGGTGATGCGCTGCTCACTGCCGCCTTTGAGGTCATGAGCAGGAAAGAGCTCTTTAAGGGGGTTGATGGCGACAGGATTTTAGATGCCGCCCATGATATTGCCAAAGCTGCCGGCGCCGCAGGTATGGTGGGAGGACAGCTGGCCGATATGGAGGCGGAAGGTAAAATGGTTGACCTGCCGACGCTCGAATTTATTCATACGCACAAAACGGGAGCGCTCATCCTTGCCTCCGTCAAAGCGGGTGCAAAACTGGGTGGTGCCGGTGGTGACGAGTTGGCGTCACTCACAAAGTATGGAACCTTTGCCGGTCTTGCCTTCCAGGTGGCTGATGATATACTTGATGTTACTGCAAGTACTGAAACACTGGGCAAAGATGCGGGCAGTGACGAAGCGAGGGGAAAGGCAACTTACCCTGCACTGCTGGGACTGAAAGAAGCAAGAGAAAGAGCTGCTGAATTGCTTGACAAGGCAGTTAGCAGCCTCAACGGTTTTGATGAAAAGGCTGATCCTTTAAGAGAGATAGCAAGATATATAGTAGATAGAAAGTCCTGAGTATTAAAAAAGATACCTTCTTAATAAGAATAGAAAGAAGATCATTATGTCTGAAAGACTGCTCGATAGTATAGATACACCGGAAGATTTAAGAAAGCTCGACAGATCCCGGCTGCCTCAACTGGTTGAGGAACTGAGGGAGGAGATAATAAATACGGTCTCAAAAAAAGGGGGGCACCTGGGGTCAAGCCTCGGTGTTGTCGATCTTACCATCGCCCTTCATTACAAATTCAACACGCCTAATGACAGGATAGTCTGGGACGTGGGTCACCAGGCCTATGCCCACAAAATTCTGACGGGAAGAAAAAAAGCATTTCAAACACTGAGGCAATACAAGGGACTCAGCGGTTTTCCCAAGCGCAGTGAAAGCGAGTATGATTCCTTTGATACGGGGCACAGTTCAACCTCCATATCGGCTTCGCTGGGCATGGTGGCCGCCCGCGATATTATGGAAAAAGACAACAGGGTTATAGCCGTTATCGGTGACGGGTCCATGACGGCGGGACTTGCTTTTGAGGGTCTCAACCATGCGGGGCATATCGATAAAAACCTCATCGTTATTCTTAACGACAATGAAATGTCTATTTCTGAAAATGTGGGAGCCCTTTCGTCATATTTGAGCAAGATGATGACCGGTGTGCTCTATACGAGGGTTAGAAGAGAGACGGAACACCTCTTTTCACATCTTCCCGGTGGTGACTCTATGCTTAAGTTTGCCAAGAAACTGGAAGAATCTCTGAAAGGACTCGTCGTTCCGGGAATGCTTTTTGAGGACCTCGGTTTCAAATATGTCGGCCCCATTGACGGCCATAATATGGAAAGCCTCTTTGAAAACCTTAAAAATATTAAAAATGTGGACGGCCCCATCCTTTTCCATATTCTTACCAGGAAAGGTAAGGGCTATAAGCCTGCCGAAGATAATCCGGCCGCTTTTCATGGCGTTGGTCCCTTCGATATTGAAACAGGCAAGGTAAAGAGCAGTGGCGGCGGACCTCCTTCCTACACAAATGTCTTTGGTGATACCATCATCAGGCTGGCCGAGAAGAATGAAAAGGTTGTCGGTATTACGGCAGCCATGGCCGCGGGAACGGGTATGAGTAAATTTGCCGAAAGATTTCCCAACCGCTATTTCGATGTAGGTATTGCAGAGCAGCATGCCGTTACCTTTGCCGCAGGTATGGCGACGGAAGGTTTTGTACCCATCGTGGCCATCTATTCAACTTTTATGCAAAGAGCCTATGACCAGGTTGTTCATGACGTGGCCCTTCAGAAGCTGCCTGTTGTCTTTGCCCTGGACAGGGGAGGAATTGTCGGTGCCGACGGACCAACCCACCACGGACTTTTTGATTACTCTTTCATGCGCCACGTTCCCAATATGGTGGTTATGGCGCCCAAAGATGAACAAGAATTGAGGAGTCTCCTCAAAACGGCTACCGAATGCGGCAAACCGGCCTCTGTCAGGTATCCCAGGGGCGCAGGCTATGGCGTCGACATTTCCCGTGAAATCAGCTCCATTGAAGTAGGGAAGGGTGAGCTTTTACGAGAAGGAAATGACCTTACCATCGTCGCTATTGGCTCTACCGTCTATCCTGCCATTGAAGCGGCTGAAAAGCTGGAAAGAGAAGGAATCAATGCTGAAGTTATTAATGCACGCTTTGTAAAACCTCTCGATGAAGACCTCATTCTCACATCTGTAAAAAAGACGGGCTATCTCATTACTGTTGAAGAGAATGCTTTGCAGGGTGGTTTCGGAAGTGCTGTCATGGAACTTCTCGAAGAGAAGGGCATGCTTGCCGATATTAAGGTGAAAAGGCTCGGTGTTCCCGACGGTTTTGTCGAGCATGGCCCGCAGGATGTACTGAGAAGTGTCGTCGGTATTGATAGTGAAGGGATTGCAAAAGCCGCTGTTCAATTGGCGGGTAAAAGCGCAACTCCCGGGGTAAGGGCAAAGCGGAAAATCGCCTGACGCTTGTGGGCAGGTACTTCCAATAAAGGCACTGCTTTACTTTTTTTATTCCTCATCGTTCCGGTATCGAAAATCAGTTTATTCCAAAAACTGAACCTTTTGTTTTTTTGCGCCCGGCGGGCATAAACATCCCGGCTGAATAACATCCTTCATATTCATGAGTAAAATCAAAAAAGAAAGAATCGATAAACTCCTTCTTGAAAGAGGATTTGCTGAATCGAGAGAGAAGGCGAAGGCCCTTATTATGGCGGGCCGGATCGTTGTTAATGACAAGCGGGCAGACAAGGCCGGTGAAGTGGTTCCCTTTGATGCAGAGATAAGGATTAAAGGGGAAGCCATGCCCTATGTGAGTCGTGGCGGCCTCAAACTGCAGGAGGCAATCAATCACTTCAATATTGATGTAAAGGGGCTTGTCGCTCTCGATATCGGGGCGTCCACAGGGGGCTTTACTGACTGTCTTCTTCAGCATGATGTGGAAAGGGTCTATGCTATCGATGTAGGGTACGGGCAGATGGACCTTAAGGTAAAGAATGATCGCCGTGTTATTTCCATGGAGCGGAAAAATATTCGCCATATGGTTCAGGAAGATATTCCGGAAAAGGCGGATATCGCCGTTATGGATCTCTCTTTTATTTCGCTTGCCAAAGTTATTCCTCATGTTATTCCCCTCTTAAAGGAAGACAGCCGTATTGTAGCGCTTATTAAACCCCAGTTTGAAGTGGGCAAAGGAGAAGTGGGTAAAGGGGGGATCGTAAGGGATGAAGCTAAAATAGATAAGGTAATTCGGGAAATAAGCGACTTCATGGCTGATTCAGGCCTCAATGTTATTGGCATTACACCCTCTCCCATCCTTGGCGCTAAGGGGAACAGGGAATTCCTCATTTATATGTTAAAAAAATCATAACTTTTATCTTGGCTGTCCCGCATCAATGGCTGAATCCTTTTAGAAAGGCATTGATAAAAAAGAGTCTTTGTGTTATAACATATTGAAAAATAAAGCGGTTTGGTAAATTGAAGTAAATAGTCACTGTTTCCTCTACGCAGTCCGGTAAGGTGATACTCCTCATCACACTCCCTATTTTTTCTCTGTTTTTCCACTGTTTTACATTCTCGTTTTAAGAATACGTTAAATTTCAGGAGATTTTATGTTTGCTTTGTATTACAAGCATGCTGCGCGTGCTAAAGATGATGTTTTGTCCGGTTTAACTGTTGCGCTGGCCCTTGTGCCGGAGGCTGTCGCCTTTTCATTTGTTGCGGGAGTCAATCCCCTTACGGGACTTTATGCCGCCTTTATGGTGGGACTCATTACATCACTTGTCGGTGGACGACCGGGCATGATTTCCGGCGCTACGGGAGCCCTGGCTGTGGTCATGGTCAGTCTTGTTTCCAGTCATGGTGTAGAATACCTTTTTGCCACCGTTGTCCTCATGGGATTTATTCAAATTTCAGCAGGGCTTCTCAAGCTCGGCAAATTTATCCGTATGGTCCCTTTCCCGGTTATGCTCGGTTTTGTCAATGGCCTGGCCATTGTTATTTTTCTGGCCCAGATTCCCCAGTTTCAGCTTACCCTTCCCGATGGCAGCCAGAGCTGGCTCCCTAAAGGGGAGTTGGGACTTATGCTGGCCCTTGTTTTTGTAACCATCTTTATCATGTATTTTCTACCCAAAATTACACGGGCCCTTCCCGCCGGCCTTATTGCCATTCTTGTTGTTACGCTTATTGTTATTTTCGGTGGACTTGAGACGAAGACCGTCGGTGACATTGCCCGTATCGGTGGAGGCTTTCCACCCTTTCACATGCCCCGTGTTCCGATTAACCTGGAGACGATAAAGATTATTTTTCCCTATGCTGTTATCCTTGCCGCCATCGGTTTAATTGAGTCACTTCTGACGATGAGTGTTATCGATGAAATGACGGAAACCCGTGGAAAGGGTAACCGTGTCTGCATAGGGCAGGGGACGGCCAATGTTTTTACGGGGCTTTTTAGCGGCATGGGCGGCTGTGCCATGATCGGTCAGAGTATGATTAATATCAGTTCCGGTGGTCAGCGCAATCTCTCCGGTATCTCTGCGGCACTTTTTCTCCTCAGCTTTATTCTTTTCGGTTCTTCACTTATCGAGATGATTCCCGTTGCATCCCTTGCAGGGATCATGTTTATGGTCGTACTGGGGACCTTTGAATGGGGGACATTCAGAATGATGAAGCGCGTTCCCCATGAAGATTTTTTTGTCATTATTCTTGTGGCGCTGGTTACCGTATTTACTGATCTTGCCATTGCCGTCGTTGTCGGTGTCATTGTTTCGGCACTCGTATTTGCCTGGAAACATGCCAGGGAAATTCATGCCGAGACAGTGATTAATGCCGGGGGTGCGAAGGTGTACAAATTAAATGGGCCTCTTTTTTTCGCCTCCATTCACCGCTTCAGTGAAATATTCAATCCTCATAATGATCCCGGCGAAGTCGTCATCGATTTTGCCCATTC
The DNA here is from genome assembly GCA_029860075.1 of Deltaproteobacteria bacterium. NCBI lineage: Bacteria > Pseudomonadati > Myxococcota > Myxococcia > Deltaproteobacteria bacterium. Next base: position 19,229 of record JAOUBX010000068.1, read on the forward strand.
CCGCGTTGCCGACCATTCGGCCATTGAAGCCATCGATGCGCTGGCAGAACGCTATACAAAGGCAGGCAAGAAGCTTCATCTCTGCCATTTAAGCCGGGAATGCCGTGATTTGCTGGAAAAAGCGGGAGACCTTGTGGAAGTCAATATCAAGGAAGATCCCCAATATTATGTTGCTGATGATAAGCTGGCTTTTTAAATAGCATGCCCGCCGGCTATGGTCCTGGAATATAATTCTGGAAGGGGTATATTGCTTTCACTCATAGATCAGGCGGGCATTTTTTGAAAGTTTTTTCGAATCGAGCGTTTGCCTGGGGGGGGCGGGGACGAGTGTGTCGCGGCGTTTCGCTGGAAGTCCTCAAGAATCTCGATAGTGGGCCCAGTGCCTGTCGATAGCGGTCTCCAGTTCCCCGAAGGGAAAGTCCGCGCCGTGGGCCTCCTGGAAGGCGACAAGGAAAGCGAGAATAGCAGCGCCTTCGGCCTGGGTTAGCCTGTCGAAGCGCTCGTGGAAAATGGCCGATGGGACGCCGGAATCAAACCATTCGAGTTGCTGTTTTCGGAGAAGGTCCGTCATGTCCTTCGGAAAACCGAGCCCGGACGGGATCTGATCAACGTGATCAAGCGCATCTGTGATATCTGTGCGAGAGGGCTCAGTGAGTGCAGTTATCAGTTCGGAGGCAAAAACACTGACAGATACATAGGACTTCAGGGAAGCATGCAGGAAAGCCGGCAGGAAGTAGAGGAATGCTTCCGGACTGAGCATCCAGAGGTTGCTTTCGACATTGCTCCGGAGTTCGTAATCGGTGAGTTCCTTTGAGGTCTTCGCAGCAAGGAGTTCACGCAAGTGATCGCCCTCGTGACTTACGGACTGTCGCAAGATCTGAGTAGCCGGGGGCCTGGGACGTGAGGCGAAGGCATTGAAGAAGAGCGCTTTGAGGTTCATGTCATGGGGAGTCTGCATGGTTATTACGCTGATGACGATTCATCAGGCGAGATCTCCTCCTTGATCAGCACGAGCAGCGCTATTACTGCTGTTGCGGTAGCTAAGGCGCCTGCACCTGCGCCCGCTGCTGCGGCCAGGGCAGCGATGGCTTTCGCAAGTGCGATAATCGCTACGATGAGCGCGACAACCACTGCGATGGCTACTACCGCAGCTCCGGCTGCAATGACATCACGCGCACGCTGGACGACAACCGCCATTGCTGCGATCAGTTCCGGCGGACAGTTGGATGCGTTGAAAAACCGATAGCAGCGGTTCATCATGTTGACTTTGTCTTGCACTTGCTGGCGATGGCCGCTGTCTCCACCCCTGAAGCAAGTAGTATCGAGCGCCACGCGTGCGGCGATCTCCGCAGTGATAGCGGCAATCTTTGTTGCCAGAGTGAGACAGTTGTCACCAGCAGAGCAAGCGCCGAGGGTGCTCACGATCGCTTTTGCTGTTTCGACCGAGCCCCGCAGAGCGAGATAGGTCGCCCAACTGCAGTCTCCCGGGGGCACCATGCCGTCACCGGGCCAACACTGCACAACGTTTCCGGCCATTCCCATGTGCAATTCGTTACGCTTAATATGTTGTTCACCCTTTTCATTTTCAAAGCGGTGTTGGATAGGAGGCGCAGCCCCTTGCTGTACGACATGGGTCAACTCGTGCGCAAGCAACTGTTGTCCTGCGTAGGTGTGGGGATGATACCGGTCCTCCCGGAAGACGATATGGCTGCCTCGCGTAAAGGCGTGCGCTCCGACTGCACGGGTGGCTCTATCTGCTGATTGATCAGTATGGATCCGTACATGGCTGAAGTCCACACCGAAGCGAGGCTCGAAGAAGGCCCGTTGCTCCTTCGCTAAGGGATGCCCACTGCGAACTGCATCAACCTTTGCTTCGGCCTGGTGTTGTGCCTGGCCCCTCTCGCCATGGGCGACTGCGGGTGCAGTCTTCCGATGCAGCATTTCCTCCTCGCACTCAGTACAGAGGCGTTGAACAGGTTTTGTTGCAAGTTCCTCGCCGGCTCCAATGTGGAGGCGCTGGATTGCCGGTGGCGCAGTGTGCGTGCTGTGGCGCCCATCCATGCGCATTACCTGTTCAGATATGCGGTCTGCTTCCTGCTCATATTTATCCCCTGGCCTGTTAATCGCTAATTTTGTTTGTATTGCTGATGCTTTGCGAGAATGTATTGGAAGCCGGCTAAAATCGTGTCCGAAGTTAAGTGATGCCGTGTCTGCCAGTCCGCCATTGGGTCCTTCCGTCTGTGACCGTAATACTTGTTGTACGGTTTGATTTCCCATGGCACGCTGTAAATTCAGGATCGAATTCACATCATGCTTTTGCCGGAGACGGGCCCGGCCGGGTGTACAGGAATTCTTGAGCGCATTCTTTTGAACTGTCTTCGGTATACCAGTAAAAGTATGCATAATTGGTCCTCCACAGATTCTCTTGCGCCTGGAATTATGGGATAGCTTTACTGCGAAACTACCATATGAAAGGTAGTAATGCAAATTGAATGTAACAATTTAATCAATAATGCGGCGCCGGGCCGCAACTCACACCGTGCTTTGCGGCAACTTTGGAGCGCAGCGGAAAGCTTGTCCGGCAACAGCGCCTTGTTCAAGGGATTGAGGGCGACCTTGCAGGTCGTCACAATCCTGAAGGTAGCGCCTGTTAGCTTGTATTAAATGGATGTGTCTTCTGAAAACATAATCTTAATAGCTTTTTCATTCTCGAAGGTTACTGAAAAAAGAGAATCGAATTTAGAACTTTCATGCCACCACCAAATCCAAATTCGACCATCTTCTCGCTCTTCCTGGTGGAGGGGTGTTCCTAATATTTTAATAATATCATTTTTCGGCATTCCCACTTTAATTTTAGGATTCATTTCCCACTTTGGATTATTAATTTCAACATTGGTTACCCATAACAAGTCATGATTTTTTCGTCCGACTTCAATAGTAAGACCATCGTAAAATAAAACAAGGTTTTTATCATGATCCTCACTTGATTGGGGTTTACCAAGAGTGGAAATAACTTCATCAAATTTGCTTCCGAGTTTGATGCCTTGAAGGGCAGGGTCCCATTTATTCTCCGGTAATTTGGGGGCTCTGGCCATGGCAAAGGTCAATGTTGCTGACATAGACATGGTTAGTAATAAAGCGATAATAGAATTAAATTTCACTGATCTTTCTTTCTGTTGTAGCGCAATCATTGCACTAAGCCGATGTGGCAGTGCAGGGTTAAGCCGGGTAATCGCTAATTTGATATCCCGGTAAGTCGCTCACAGGCTTGAAAGCCATTGCTTATACTGTGTCTAATTGAGTTATATTAATTTCATATATATTTATTCCGAGGGTGGTTGCCCCGCAAAGAGCTGGCGCTGTAACACCTGTAATGTAGCCGCAATTTGATGAAATGACTTCAACACTATTGTCGGTTAATTCAAGTTCCATTTCAGATAATGGAACGCCAGGGCCCTCACACTGTTTGGAACTATCACTCTTGAATGTTTTAACAGTGGTTGCTGAAGGTCCACTAGAGGATTCAATATAGGAAACGGTAAAAAGAATTGTCATCAACGATAATATGACTTTATTTGACAATTTGCTCTCCTTACTTGACTTTATTGCCTAAATGTAGTGCCTGGTTAGGCTTTCCAAGTTACCGCTGCGATTCTTCCAGTAAGATAGTAGAAACATTTGATTTGTCATTATCCGTTAATAAGGTGTCAGAATAGTTTGGATTTACTTTGTACCATGTCTTAGCCTTAAACCAGGTATTTAGGTCATCATTATTGAAGGTTCTTCCATGCCGTGCAAAAATAGAATTTCTTAATAGCCACAACCTTTTATTATCGATGTGTAATAAATTACTCTCTTTCAATTTAATATCAGATAAGATCATTTTTTCTAAATAGTTATATGGCTCAACATTATTCATTTTTTTGTTGTCAAGATAATTAAATAGGTAGGTAGGTTGCAGAGCTTTTTTAATAATTAATTTATCCTTTTCTGACCTTAAACTATATCTATAAGTGTTTTCATTTTTTTCATAAAGAAGATGTTCATCAGACTCCCAAATGAATTTTTTTCCGTCTCTTGGGAGAAATATTATGTTTGTAGGATTTTGCACATTTATTACAACAGGCTTTCTTTTTGAGTAAGATTGGATGTAAACGTCATTAGGTGACCAAAAATTTCTAGATAAAACGTATGCATCAGATATTTTTTTAGTAACTTCATTAGACATATTGTAGACCAATAATTCTTTATAATCACGCATGAAGGCAATATACTGCTTTGTGTTTGAAATTATTGGTTTCGTAAGTCTAACCTCATTACCTCTGCGAAAACCTTTACGATCAATTGTATAGATAATTTTATTTGTTTTTGATTTTAAGTCAAAAAGATGTAACTGGTCAAAACCTACCATTCTTCGATTTTGATCGTCTTTCACAGTATCGTGATATACTTTGAGCGTGTTTTCTGTGTCATAATCAATTATATCAGTATCCCAATTTATTTCATCTGCTTTCCCTGCTTCAATGTCATACTCATAAGACATACCCATTGGACCTAGCTCAGTTTCAAGGGTAACCCAGCGAAAGAGCAATTTTATTTTTGACATCCACCTGTTAAAGTGAACAGCTTTCTTTTTTAAATTGAATTTTTTTTCATGAATAAGCTTTCCGCTCTCAATATCCAAAATCTCAAACATACCAACTTCGCCTTTCATAGTGCCATGATAGGCCAAATATTTTAGGTCAGGCGAAAACAGATAATCTTTAACTTTACCAGTTGTCGTAATAAACAAGCGCTCATTTTGACCATTGTGTTCAGCTATCCAGATTTGGCCGTCTCGAAGAAAAGCTATTGCTGTTGAAGACTTGTGCTGTTCTTCAGCATTGGTGCTGTAAGAAGTCCAGAGGATCAACAAGCAGAAAAACAATATAGTAGATATTTTGGTCATAAGTATTAGCCTAACGAGTCTGTAGAAAAACTGTTTTGACAAGGGAGGTTTATCGAGGGAGGAACAGATTTTTCAAAGTTTTGTTAAAGATTACATTCTATAGTCAGTTTGTCAATTGATTTGACCTTTTCTATGCACTTTATGGAGGTTATTTCAGCTTTTATGGCGGTCCTTTTCCTGCCTTTTCTTTTTTTTAAGTTCCTGCCATACCAAAGTGGTAAATCTTTTTCATATTGTGGACCATACAGTAGCGCTTCCACTGGATGTCCACCTGCCGACGAAGGAAGTCGGGTGGATTTTATGGTTATTTGCCTTTTCTAAAAATGAAACCATTGTTCTACCAGCTCTTTCTCTATGCCTTTGGTTTTATCCACCACCCAAGTAGACTTCTGTTTAAACGATGTGTACCAAGCCATTGTTTCTCTGTTCACAACGAGATAAACCATTATACTCCCGTGCATATTTAGCTTGGTATTTGATGTGAACCAGACAAAAAGTCCAGACTTCGCAAACTCCGCAACCCGATTAATAATAGGGACACATCCCAATAAAATCCAGGACGGTTAATCTTCCTTTTTGGAGCGTCCTTTTCCTCTAAATACCAGCTTCCGGCCAAGTAGTTCCGAAAGTCTCTCAATGAAAGCCAAGTCCCCTGGTGGGTGTCCAAGAAGCGTTTTCTTCCGAATTTCTCCGACTTCTTCATCATGACAATCCTCTTCTATAAACTTTTTGTAACTATCCCTTTCTCCTTCTTCAAAAATCTGAATAACGTTTTAGCAACTTGAGGTAAAAATACTTATCGATCATTATCGAGGAAAACATTCTCTC
>JAOUBX010000069.1 GCA_029860075.1 Deltaproteobacteria bacterium
TCGCTCTTTGCTTCGCTCTTTGCTTCGCTCTTTGCTTCGCTCTTTGCTTCGCTCTTTGCTTTGCTCTTTGCTTCGCTCTTTGCTTTGCTCTTTGCTTCGCTCTTTGCTTTGCTCTTTGCTTCGCTCTTTGCTTTGGTATCCTTTTTTTCAGTATCCGACATTTTAATACCTAACCTGTTATATCTTTCAGTTTTTTGCCTCTTTTGGCAGCCATTTGCTCTGGCGTTTTTAATCTTGTAAGAGCGTCAAAAGTAGCACGGACCACATTATGGGGATTGTTGCTACCCTGACACTTAGTAAGAAGATCATGGATACCGGCAGTTTCAACAACAGCCCTGACCGCACCTCCTGCAATGAGTCCGGTACCTTCAGAGGCAGGCTTCAAAAGAACTCTTCCCGCACCGGAGTGACCCAGTATTTCATAAGGAATGGTTGAGTCCTTGATAGCTACGCGAATCAGACTTTTCTTAGCCTTTTCAACACCTTTTTTTATTGAAACGGCTACTTCATTGGCCTTACCAACTCCATAACCGACAATTCCATTTCCATCACCAACAACAACAAGTGTACTGAAGCTGAACCTGCGTCCACCTTTTACAACTTTAGCAACTCTACTGATATGAACAACTCTGTCTTTAAGATCAAGCTCAGATGGATCTATCCTTTCCAAAAGATATCCTCCTTATAATTTAAAACTTAAGACCACCGTCCCTGGCTGCATCGGCCAGGGCTTTTACTCTACCGTGATATAAAAAACCATTCCTGTCAAAAGAAACCGTTTCTATCTTTTTCTTTTTAGCTTCCCGGGAAATCAACTGGCCCACTTTTTTTGCTGCATCAATATTTCCTGTTCCTTTAAGCTTACCTTTTAATTCTTTACTTAAAGTTGAAGCAGAAACGATGGTTTGACCATTCGTATCATCAATGATTTGAGCATACATATGACTGGCGCTTCTGAAGATACTCAGGCGAGGCCTCCCAGACGTACCAATAACACGCCTTCGGATACTTTTTTTTCTTTTTAATCTTTTTTCAACTTTTACATTCTTAGCAGCCAACGTTCTACTCCTTATCAGGCATTATTTGCCGGTTTTTCCAGCCTTACGGACAATTCTCTCTTCGGCATATTTAATACCTTTGCCCTTGTATGGCTCAGGACCTCTCAAACTTCTTATCTTTGCAGCCATGGAACCAAGAAGTTCTTTATCCGCACCTTTTAACTTAAGCACTGTTTGTTTATCTACCTCTGCACTTGTGCCCTGGGGAAGTTCATACTCCACAGGATGAGAGTATCCAAGAGAAAAGTTCAGTTTATTACCCTGAACAGCGACCCTATAACCAACACCGCTAATTTCAAGAACTCTCTCAAATCCTTGAGAAACACCCTGAACCATATTTGCGATCAAACTTCTCGTCAGACCGTAATAGGCACCTGCTTTGGGGGATTTATCATTGGGCTTTACCACTATTTTTTCCTCTTCAACGACAATTTCAACACCATCAGGAATTGACTTTTCAAGCGTCCCTTTGGGTCCCTGTATTTTTACAGTTTGCCCTTTTTTTTCTACCTTGACTCCTGAGGGCAATGTTATTGGAAGTTTTCCAATCCTAGACATACCTTAAACTCCTAAAATTACCAAACGTTGCAGAGGATTTCTCCTCCGATATTGGCCTTTCTGGCCTCTCTATCGACCATCAGTCCCTTTGATGTTGAAAGAATTGCTATCCCATATCCATTGATCACCTTAGCTACGTCACTACCTTTAACGTAAACCCTTGAACCCGGTTTGCTAACTCTTTTTATTCCTTCTACGACGCTGTTTTTCTGATCATCATATTTGAGAGCGATCTTCAAAATGCCCTGCTTATTATCTTTCTCTATCTTGTAGCCCTTAATGTAACCTTCACTTTTCAGGACCTTTGCAATTTCCGTTTTCAACTTTGAAGCGGGAATTTCTGCAACATCTTTTTTTACCATTGTTGCGTTTCTTATCCTGGTCAACATATCAGCTAAAGGATCTGTCATTGCCATATCTAACTCCTTAACCTTCTCACCAACTCGATTTAATCATTCCAGGAATAACACCCTTAAGAGACATTTCTCTCAGGCAAATCCTGCACATATCAAATTTTCTGTAATAACCTCTTGGTCTTCCACAAACAGGACACCTGTTGTATTCACGCACCTTGAATTTAGCAGGTTTCTTATTTTTCTCTACCAATGCTTTTCTTGCCAAAGTCTCCTCCTTATTTTTTGAAAGGCATGCCGAGTTGAGTCAATAAGGATCGACCCTCTTCATCAGTACCACCAGTCGTCACTATTGTTATATTCAGACCTTTTACCTTGTCTACTTTATCGATATCGATATCCGGGAATATGATATGCTCTTTTATTCCCAGCGTATAATTGCCTCTTCCATCAAATCCTTTTTTGGGCAAGCCCCTAAAATCTCTAATCCTTGGGATGGCCGCTCCAATAAGCTTATCAAAAAAAGCATACATATTATCACCCCTTAGAGTAACACAACAACCGATAGGCATTCCTTCTCTTAGCTTAAAACCTGCTATGGACTTCTTCGCTCTTGTTATTACAGGTCTCTGGCCTGCAATCAATGCCATCTCTTCCGCTGCGGCATCTAGCACTTTTATGTTCTGAACTGCCTCGCCCACTCCAATATTAAGCACGATCTTTTCAAGCTTTGGAACTTGATGTTTATTCTTATAACCAAACTCTTTAATAAGCTTAGGCTCAATTTCCTTACTATAGGTTTCTTTTAAACTCGCCATCTTCTATGCTCCTACCTGTCTATAATCTCGCCACATTTAGCGCAAGCCCTTACTTTATTACCGTTGTCAAGAATCTTCTTCATGATTTTAACAGGAGCATCGCACTTCTGGCAAAGATAACTTACATTTGAAACATGTATTGGCGATTCCTTCTCCATTATGCCACCGCCACCCTGAGAATCCTGGCGAAGGTGCCTTTTTACTATATTGACCTTCTCTACGAGCACCTTCTGACGAACGTTTACAATCTGGATAATTTTACCTCGCTTACCCCGATCTTTTCCCGTTGTCACGACAACGGTGTCACCTTTTTTCAAACCTAAATTAGCTTGCAACATCTTTTCTCCTCCCTATAAAACTTCAGGGGCCAATGATACAATTTTCATAAACTTCCTGGCTCTAAGCTCCCTCGCTACAGGGCCAAAAATCCTCGTTCCGACAGGTTCCATATTCTTATCGATAATGACTGCGGCATTATCATCAAAACGTATGAATGAGCCATCAGGTCTACCGATTTCCTTAACTGTTCTCACAATAACCGCTTTATGTACATCACCTTTTTTGACCTTTGCGTTAGGTATTGATTCTCTCACAGAGACCACAATAACATCGCCGATTTTTGCAGTTTTTCTTTTAGAGCCACCCAGAACTTTGAAGCAGTAAACCTTTTTTGCTCCAGAATTATCAGCGACATTCAAAATAGTTTGCATCTGTATCATTTTATAAACTCCGCTAAGAAATTACTTAGACTGCTTTTTCTATAATATCTTTCAACAACCAGCGTTTGTCTTTACTGATCGGTCTGCATTCCTGAATTAAAACCTTATCTCCCGCAGCAGCCGTATTATTAACATCATGAACCTTGTACTTAGCCGTTCTTCTGAGCTGCTTATTATACTTAGGGTGTCTAAACTGTCTCTCTACAGCAACAACGGCAGTACCTTCCATCTTGTCACTGATTACTGTCCCGATGAGGGTTCTTCTGTTTACTGTATCAGTCATGCCTCACTCGATCCTTCCTTGGCCAATCTTTCTTTTCTAAGGGTATTAACTCTTGCAATATCTCTTCGTAGTTCTTTTAATCTTGCTGTATTTTCAAGCTTGCCTATAGCATGCTGAAAGTTCAAATTAAAAAGTTCTTCCCGAAAATCCGTTTCCTTTTGATTGAGTTCCTCAAGAGCCAATTCTCTTAGTTCACTGCTTTTCATTTTTGACTCTCCCTCGACACAAATCTCGTTGCCACAGGCAACTTGTGAGCCGCCAGTCTAAGAGCTTCCCTGGCAACACTCTCTTCAACACCTTCCATTTCATAGAGAATCACACCCGGCTTAATTACTGCAACCCAACCCTCTGGAGAACCTTTACCTTTTCCCATTCGGGTTTCGGCCGGCTTTGATGTAACCGGTTTATCAGGAAATGCTCTGACCCAAACCTTACCACCTCTTTTTATATGTCTCGTCATAGCAATCCTGGCAGCCTCAATCTGCCTCGAAGTGATCCAACCGCATTCAGTTGCCTGCAGTCCAAAATCTCCAAAATTGAGGGCGCAGCCTCTAAAGGGTTTTCCGGTCATTCTCCCCTTCATCTGCTTTCTGTATTTTACTTTCTTGGGCATTAACATTTTTATCTACACCTCAAGTATCTTTTCTTCTCTTTTTTCAAGAACTTCGCCCTTAAATATCCAGACCTTAACACCGATGATTCCGTAAGTTGTTTTAGCCTCGGCAAAACCGTAATCAATATCTGCTCTCAGGGTATGGAGAGGAACTCTTCCCTCCCTGTACCATTCAGTTCTGGACATTTCGTGCCCACCCAGTCTACCGGCACAAGAGATTTTAATACCCTTTGCACCAAGTTTCATAGCAGAGGTTACGGACTTCTTCATGGCTCTCCTATGGTGAACTCGTCTCTCCATTTGAAGGGCTACATTCTCGGCCACAAGCTGAGCATCAATTTCAGCTTTTCTAACCTCATTTATGTTAATAAAAATTTCCTTATCGGTAAAATGCTTGATTTCATTCCTGAGTGCATCGATTTCAGATCCTTTCTTACCAATAACAAGACCCGGACGAGCACTATGAATGTTAACTCTCATTTTGTTAGCCGTTCTTTCAATTTCAATCCTAGAAACGCCGGCATGATTAAGTTTCTTTTTAAGGAAGGTTCTGATTTTCAGATCCTCATGAATCAAATTAGAATAACCTTTTTTGGCATACCATCTGGAATCCCAATCCTTAATTACTCCCAGTCTAAAACCGACAGGATTTACTTTCTGCCCCAAATCTAACCTCCTATTCTACCGCTTCAGCGAGGACAACAGTGATATGACTAGTCCTCTTCAATATCTGAGTTGCTCTACCCATTGCTCTTGGCATAAATCTTTTTATCGTTGGACCTTCATTAACAAATGTACTCTTGACAAAGAGCTTGTCGGGATCATTTACACCCTGCTGCTCAGCATTAGCCACTGCAGATCTGACGATCTTAGAAACCATGGGCGCTGCTTTTTTATCAGTGAAACTCAATGTCCTTAATACTTCACCAACTTCCTTCCCTCTAATCGTGTTAACTATGAGCCTTGCCTTTCTCGGCGAAATCCTCGCATACCTTAAAACTGCTTTTGCTTCCATCATCCTGGCTCCGATACCCTATTTCATTTTCGCCTTTTTACCGCCAATATGACCGTAAAAAGTTCTTGTTGATGCAAATTCGCCAAGCTTGTGACCAACCATATTCTCCGTAATATAAACGGGTACGAACTTCTTTCCGTTATGAACAGCGAATGTTATACCAATAAAATCAGGCGTTATAGTTGATCTTCTTGACCAAGTCTTAATCATCTGCTTGCTGCCGCTTTCCTGTGCCGACGCCACTTTCCGAAGAAGGCTATCTTCAACATAGGGTCCTTTTTTAATTGATCGCGCCACTGCTATCTCCTTATAAAGCTATTTCTTACGCTTTCTTACAATAAATCTATCTGAACGACTATTACTTCTCGTCTTGTAACCTTTCGTCGGTACACCCCAGGGTGAAACTGGATGACGTCCACCGGAAGACTTACCCTCCCCACCACCATGCGGATGATCAACGGGGTTCATGGCAACCCCTCTTACCGTAGGCCTTACACCTAACCATCTCTTTCTGCCGGCCTTTCCAAGGCTGACATTTGAATGATCACTATTGCCTACTTCGCCGACCGTCGCATAACAATCTTCCAGAATCATCCTCACTTCTGTTGATGGCAATCTAACCTGTGCATAACGGCCATCTTTGGCCATTAATTGTGCCGAATTCCCCGCACTTCTTACTATTTGCCCACCCTTGCCTCTCTTCATTTCTATATTATGTATAAGCGTGCCAAGAGGAATATTCTTTATTGGAAGCGCATTACCAGGCTTAATATCAGCATCAGGGCCGGACACTACAGTATCTCCAATGTTGATATCCTTAGGTGCCAGGATATACCTTTTTTCACCGTCAGCATAATGAAGCAACGCGATACGCGCCGTTCTGTTGGGATCGTACTCTATCGAAGCCACAGTGGAAGGAATTCCTTCTTTATCTCTTTTAAAATCAATTACTCTATAGCGTCTCTTATGTCCGCCACCGGCATGTCTTCTCGTAATCCTGCCGTCAGAATTTCTGCCACCCGTTTTTTTAAGTTTCTCAACGAGCCCTTTTTCAGGTTTTGTCCTGCTCACCTCATCAAAAGTGAGACAACTCTTATGCCTTACTCCAGGTGATGTTGGTTTATATAGTTTTAGAGCCATTTTAACTCATATCCTCCTAAATTACACACCCTCGAAAATTTCGATGCTTTCGCCTGCCTTAAGTGCGACGTATGCCTTTTTCCAATTGGATCTCTTTCCCATCACGGAACGGCTGCGTTTTCTTTTTCCGGCAACCTGTACTGTTCTAACACTATCCACTTTTACTTTAAAGACAGTTTCAACAGACTTTTTAATTTCGCATTTATTAGCATCCCGATCAACAACAAAGGAAACAACATTTCCCGCCTCTTTCGCTATTGTCGTTTTTTCTGTAATGATCGGGCTTTTTAATATGTGACCGTAGCTTTTCATCAGCCTAACACCTCTTCAATCTTGCCGACCGATTCCTTCGTCATAAAGAGCTTATCATGTTTAAGCAAATCATAAACATTGATCCCTTCGCTCTTCATAACCTTAAAACCTCTTACGTTCCTTGAAGAAAGATCGACATTTCTATTTTCTTCGTCTAATACGATAAGAGCCCTCTCTGCCTCAAAAGTCTTCATAACCTGCACAAACTCTTTCGTCTTGCTATGCGTTAATTCGAATTTATCAAGAACCACCAGCATACCGTCTTTTAATTTCATTGACAACGCTGACCTGAGTGCAGCTCTTTTCGTTTTTTTGTTAATACCTAGATTGAAAGTCTTGGCCTGAGGACCGAATGCAGTCCCTCCACCGACCCAAATGGGTGAACTTGATGTACCTGCACGAGCTCTTCCCGTGCCCTTTTGTTTCCAGGGCTTGGCCCCGCCGCCTCTTACATGGGAACGACCTTTTGTCTGCGCATTGCCGCCTCTCCTGTTCATCAGTTGCAGCCTGACTACAGAATGCATAATTTCCGGCCTCACATCAGAGTCAAAAACTTTTGCAGACAATTCAATATTGCCGATTTTTTTATTATTCAGATCTACTACATCTATAGAAGCCATGGATTATCCCTTTTTAACAGCCTTTTTAATTACAAGCAATCCTTTGTTGTGACCCGGCACAGCACCTTTTATAAGAAGGATATTTTCTTCCGCTCTAACTTTTGCAATAGAGAGATTTTGAACGGTGACCCGTTCGCCACCCATCCTGCCTGCCATTTTCTTACCTTTAAAGACCCTTGAAGGAGTTGCTGAACACCCAATGGAACCAGGCTTTCTGTGGATCTTCTCAGCGCCATGACTGGCACGAGCGCCACCGAACCCCCAGCGCTTCATGACACCAGCCATTCCCTTACCTTTACTGGTACCGGTAACATCAACAACATCACCATCAGAAAAAATATCAACAGTAATGTTCTGACCAATTTCGAAACCGTCAACATCTTCCACTCTTAATTCCCTAAGGTACCTTTGGGGAGCCACCTTTGTCTTGTTAAAGTGACCTTTTTCCGGCTTACCGACCAGGTTAGAACGTTTTTCAAGAAATCCCAGCTGAACCGCACTGTAGCCATCGTTCTCTACATTTTTTTTCTGAACGACTGCACAGGGTCCGGCCTCTACAACAGTCACAGGAACCAACTCGCCATCGTCCGTTATAATCTGGGTCATTCCCAGTTTTCTTCCAATAATGCCTTCCTTCATTGCTTTAGCTCCGATTGAAACCTTTTCTCTTTAAGGATTTAGCTTAATTTCTACATCAACGCCAGCAGACAAATCGAGCTTCATTAAGGCATCAACCGTATGCTGTGTCGGCTCAAGAATATCGAGAAGCCTCTTGTGAGTCCTGATCTCGAATTGCTCTCTAGACTTCTTGTCTATGAATGGAGAACGGTTAACACAATACTTATTGATTTCTGTTGGCAGCGGAATGGGGCCGGCAATTTTAGCACCCGTTCTTTTCGCCGTATCTACTATTTCCACAACAGATTGATCTAAAAGCTTATAATCATAAGCTCTCAGCCTGATTCTAATTTTCTGGCTCTCCATTTCTATCCCTTCACCTTACTCAATAATCTCGCTTACAACACCGGCGCCGACCGTTCTACCGCCTTCCCTGATAGCAAATCTCAATTCTTTATCCATCGCAATGGGGGTAATCAGTACCACCTCTACCGATACGTTGTCACCTGGCATTACCATCTCAACGCCGTCAGGAAGCGTTACCACACCGGTAACGTCAGTTGTTCTGAAGTAGAACTGAGGCCTGTAACCGTTAAAAAACGGGGTATGCCTCCCACCCTCTTCCTTCGTTAGAATATAGGCTTCTCCCTTGAATTTGGTATGAGGCGTAATGCTGCCGGGCTTGGCCAGAACCTGTCCTCTTTCTACCTCTTCGCGCTTGACGCCTCTGATCAGTGCACCGATATTATCACCGGCTTCACCACGGTCAAGAAGTTTTCTAAACATCTCAACACCGGTAACAACTGTCTTCTGTGTCTCCTTCATCCCCACAATCTCAACTTCTTCATTCACGTTGATAACACCGCTCTCAACTCTTCCCGTCACAACGGTACCCCTGCCGGAAATACTGAACACATCTTCAACAGGCATGAGGAAGGGCTTGTCTATATCACGCTCAGGCTGAGGAATATAGCTGTCCACGTTTGCCATCAAATCAAGTATAGGCTTGCACTTGGGGCAATCTTCCTTGCCGCAGCCACATTCGAGCGCCTGAAGGGCGCTGCCCGCTACCACAGGAATATCATCACCCGGGAATTCATACTTGCTTAGAAGTTCTCTTACCTCTAGCTCAACGAGTTCCATCAGCTCCTCATCATCAACCATATCCGCCTTATTTAGGAATACGGTGATTGCCGGAACGCCGACCTGCCTTGCCAGCAGAATATGCTCTCTTGTCTGCGGCATGGGTCCGTCTGCTGCACTTACAACCAGAATCGCTCCGTCCATCTGGGCCGCACCGGTTATCATGTTCTTTACATAGTCGGCATGTCCGGGACAATCGACATGGGCATAATGTCTGTCAGACGTCTCATACTCAACATGAGCCGTTGCTATCGTTATCCCCCTCTCCCTTTCTTCAGGGGCATTATCTATCTGGTCATACCCTTTAAATTCTGCTCCGCCACCGGCTGACAATACACGCGTAATTGCCGCCGTTAATGTTGTCTTTCCATGGTCAACGTGACCAATGGTTCCCACGTTACAATGGGGCTTCGTCCTCTCAAACTTTTCCTTAGCCATCTATCAAGTACCTCCTAAAGATATACCTTGTTTACTAACCCTTTGCCTTTGCTGCAATCTCGTCAGCAATACTTCCGGGAACCTGTTCATAATGATCGAACTGCATAGTGTAAGTCGCCCTACCCTGTGTTGCAGACCTTAAATCTGTTGAATAACCGAACATTTCAGCGAGTGGAACCTGAGACTTTACAGCCTGCATACCGCCCCTTGCCTCCATAGACTGAATCCTGCCACGCCTGGAATTAAGATCCCCTATAACGTCACCCATAAAATCTTCGGGAACAATAACCTCTACATCCATAATCGGCTCAAGAAGAACGGGACCCGCCTTGACGGCACCCTCCTTAAACCCCATAGAACCGGCAATCTTAAATGCCATTTCAGATGAATCCACATCATGATAAGATCCATCATAAAGAGTGACCTTAACATCAACAACGGGGTAACCGGCTTTAACACCGTTTTCCAAAGCACCTTCAACACCCTTACCGACGGCAGGGATATATTCGGCAGGAACGACACCACCCTTAATCTTATTAACAAACTCAAAGCCGCCACCAGCTTCATTGGGTTCTATCCTAAGCCACACATGGCCGTATTGTCCACGACCACCGGACTGCCTGACAAACTTGCCTTCGGCATCAACCGACTTGGTTATAGTCTCCCGATAGGCTACCTGAGGCTTACCAACATTAGCCTCAACCTTAAACTCTCTCAACATACGGTCAACAATAATCTCAAGATGAAGCTCACCCATCCCCGATATAATTGTTTGGCCCGTCTCCTCGTCGGTTTTCACCCTGAAGGAGGGATCCTCTTTAGCCAACTTACCGAGCGCAATACCCATCTTTTCCTGATCAGCCTTGGTTTTAGGCTCAATAGCGATAGAAATAACAGGCTCTGGAAATTCCATTGACTCAAGAATGACCGGTTTATTCTCATCACAAAGCGTATCACCTGTTGTAGAAAGCTTCAGACCAACAGCTGCTGCAATATCACCGGCAGAGACCGACTTAACCTCTTCCCTCTTATTGGCGTGCATTTTAACGATTCTACCCACCCGTTCCTTCTTGCCCCTAGTCGAGTTAAATATATGAGATCCCGCATCAACCGTACCGGAGTAAACCCTGAAGAAGGTCAAATTCCCAACGAAGGGATCATTAGCAATCTTAAATGCAAGCGCGGAAAAAGGCTCAGAAGGATCCGCCTTACGTACGCCAACTTCTTCAGTACCAGGCACAACACCTTCCATAGGCGGAATATCAAGAGGTGACGGGAGGTAATCAACAACAGCATCAAGCAACTGCTGAACACCCTTATTTTTAAATGCTGAGCCACAGAGGACAGGAACAATCTTAAAGTCCAAAGTAGCGCTCCTTATTCCAGCGATAAGCTCTTCCTGAGATACTTCTTCTCCCTCGAGATATTTTTCCATTAAAGCATCATCAGACTCTGCTACCGCCTCAACGAGCATCTCTCTATACTCGTGAGCCTGCTCCTTCAAATCATCGGGAATATCTACTTCCGTATAGGTCATCCCCATCGTTTTTTCATCATAGGAAATAGCTTTCATCTTCACAAGATCCACAACACCGGAAAACTCCTCTTCAGCACCTACCGGTATCTGGAGCGCAACAGGATTGGCATTCAAACGATCCTTGATCATATCCACGCCATTAAAGAAATTGGCGCCCACCCTATCCATCTTATTTACAAAAGCAATCCTTGGCACCTTATACTTATCAGCCTGGCGCCATACCGTCTCTGACTGGGGCTCAACACCCGACACGGAACAGAAAACGGCCACCGCTCCATCCAGAACACGAAGAGACCTCTCAACCTCAATCGTAAAATCAACGTGCCCCGGTGTATCAATTATGTTAATCCTGTGATCTCTCCAGGAACAAGTTGTTGCAGCAGAGGTAATGGTAATCCCCCTCTCCTGCTCCTGCTCCATCCAGTCCATCGTAGCTGCGCCATCATGAACCTCACCGATCTTATAAGAAACACCGGTATAATAGAGAATACGCTCTGTAGTTGTTGTCTTACCGGCATCAATATGGGCCATAATACCGATATTTCTTGTAGTCTTTAATATACTCAACGTTAAACCCCTAAATTAAAATCTACCACCGATAGTGGGCAAATGCCTTATTTGCCTCAGCCATCCTATGGGTATCTTCCTTCTTCTTAAAAGCCCCACCCCTGCCATTGGCGGCGTCAAGGATTTCACCGGCCAGGCGCTCTCTCATGGTCTTTTCAGAACGATCCCTGGCATAACCAACAAGCCACTTCATGCCGAGGGCCGAACGCCTTGAAGGCCTGACCTCTACGGGCACTTGATAGGTTGCACCACCAACCCTTCTGGACTTCACCTCAACAGAAGGCCTTACATTCTCTATGGCCTTCTTAAAAACCTGAAGAGCATCTTCCTTTGCCCTCTCTTCCAGAATATCAAAAGCGCTATAGAGAATCTTTTCAGCAACACTCTTTTTCCCATCCAGCATCAGACGACAGACAAATTTGGAAACAACCTTGTCACCATACTTAGGATCGGGTAAAACATCTCTTTTCGGTATTTCTCGTCTTCTCGACATACTCTCCTCACAAACCAGACTTCTTTAACTTACTTCGGCTTCTTAGCTCCATACTTGGACCTGCCCTGCTTTCTATCCTGAACACCGGCAGTATCCAAAACGCCCCTAATCATATGATACCTTACACCAGGAAGGTCTTTAACCCTCCCACCCCTAATAACAACAACAGAGTGCTCCTGAAGGTTATGACCAACACCCGGAATATAAGAAGTAACCTCCATCCCGTTAGTAAGCCTCACCCTGGCAACCTTCCTAAGGGCCGAATTTGGCTTTTTAGGGGTTGTCGTGTAGACCCTGACACAGACACCTCTCTTTTGGGGGCACTGGTCAAGAGCAGGTGCTTTTTCTTTCTTTTTTAAGGTCTTACGACCCTTTCTAACAAGCTGATTTATAGTTGGCATTTAAATTTCTCCTCAAAATAACTACCCAACTGAGGGTTAAATCGTGATTCAATACAAAGTCCCCCAATATATACAATGAGACGCTGGATGTCAAGCATAATATGCAATCTTTTTATTTGAAAATTAAATTTTCAAAAGGAATATCATGCAACATCCTGAGCAGCATTTTCTTCAACTAGCGGCTCTTCTTCTACTTCACCTTCAATAGAAAGGTCTCTGTATCGGGGAAGGCCTGTTCCAGCCGGTACAAGCTTACCCATGATGACATTTTCCTTGAGGCCGCTAAGGTAGTCAGCCTTGCCTTCAATAGCGGCCTGCGTGAGTACCTTGGTCGTCTCCTGAAAAGAAGCTGCAGAGATGAAACTGTCCGTACTAAGTGATGCCTTTGTAATCCCAAGAAGAAGCGGTTCGGCTGTAGCCGGTGTTCCACCTTCTTCCATGATTTTTTCATTCCCGTCCCTGAACCTGACCTTCTCTACCTCATCGCCGGGGAGGAAGTCCGTATCTCCTGCATCAACAATCCTGACTCTTCTAAGCATCTGTCTGACAATAACCTCAATATGCTTATCATTGATGCCTACTCCCTGGAGGCGATAGACCTCCTGGACTTCATCGACAAGATACTTGGCAAGCTCTTTATCGCCTCTGATACGAAGAATATCATGCGGATCGATAGCCCCATCCATGAGGGATTCACCGGCCTTGATGCGATCCCCGTCATGAACACTGATATGTTTACCTTTAGGAATAAGGTATTCCTTAACATCACCTACGTCAGGAGTAACAAGAACCTGTCTTTTCCCCTTTGTATCCTTTCCAAAAGAAACGACACCATCAATTTCAGAAACAATGGCCATTTCCTTGGGCCTTCTCGCTTCAAAAAGCTCAGCAACCCTCGGAAGACCACCGGTAATGTCCTTGGTCTTCGTCGTTTCTCTCGGTATCTTGGCCAGAATATCACCTGCATCGAGCACATCACCTTCACTAACGATAATGTTAGCGCCAACAGGCATCTGATAGCGACCCGCCGTTTTCCCGGCTTCATCCTTAATGGATACCCTGGGCCTCAGTTCGGCTTCCTTACATTCGACAATAATCTTCCTTGAAAGTCCGGTAACTTCATCAACCTGTTCCTGCATTGACTGGCCTTCAATAATATCACCAAATTTAACGGCACCTGATTTATCCGTCAAAATAGGCACAGTATAAGGATCCCATTCCGCCAGAAGCGTCCCTTTTTCAACCTTATCGCCTTCCTTCATCGTCAGCTTGGCGCCATAGACAAGCAGATAACGCTCTCTTTCTCTACCTGTTTCATCAATGACAGCAATTTCAGCATTCCTGTTCATAACAATAAGACTGCCTTCCTTATTGGCAACACTTGACAGCCCAATAAGCTTGACAACACCATCATTTCTCGCTTCCAGAGTCGTTTGTTCAGCCCTTCTGCTCGCTGTACCACCAATATGGAAGGTTCTCATCGTAAGCTGGGTTCCCGGCTCACCAATAGACTGGGCAGCAATAATACCTACCGTTTCTCCAAGATTTATCATGGAGCCCCTGGCAAGATCTCTACCATAACATTTTGCACAGATACCTTTTTTGGACTGGCAGGTAAGAACCGATCTGATCAAAACTCTGTCTACGCCGGAAGATTCAAGTTTCTCAACAAGCGCTTCATCAATTTCCGTACCGGCCTCAACAAGAACATCACCGGTCATGGGATCTTCAATATTTTCGAGGGCAACCCGGCCAAGAATCCGGTCACCAAGACCTTCAATAACTTCGCCACCTTCAACAAGGGCAGAAACATAAATTCCATCTATGGTCTGACAATCCTCTTCCGTAATGATCATATCCTGTGCTACATCAACGAGGCGCCTTGTGAGGTAACCTGAGTTTGCCGTCTTAAGCGCTGTATCGGCAAGGCCCTTTCTGGCTCCGTGAGTCGAGATAAAGTATTGAAGGACAGTAAGACCGTCTCTGAAGTTGGACGTAATTGGTGTTTCAATAATCTCACCTGAAGGCTTGGCCATAAGTCCCCTCATTCCGGCCAGCTGTCTGATCTGCTGAGCACTGCCTCTCGCACCGGAGTCAGCCATCATGAAGATAGGATTAAAGCTTGGAATACTCTTTTCATTGCCTTCATCATCGACAATTCTCTCCGTGCCGAGTTCTTTCATCATCTCATCGGCAATCTGCTCAGTAACATGGGCCCAGATATCAATTACCTTGTTATACCTTTCACCATCGGTAATCAAACCGTCAGTGTACTGGTTTTTAATTTCAACAACTTCTTCCTGAGCTGCGCCTATAAGCGCATCCCTCCTGGTAGGCATAACCATATCGTTAATGCTGATCGATATACCTGCCTTTGTCGCATGTTTATAACCAAGATTTTTCAGTTGGTCCGCAAGAACAACCGTTTTCTTACCCCCTGCCAGCCTGAATGACTGGTCAACAAGAACAGCCAGGGCCTTTTTGTTCATGACCTTGTTAATCGTCTCAAAAGGAATCTCGAAAGGAACGATTCCTCTTAAAAGAATACGTCCCGGAGTCGTATCAGCGATTTGACCGTCAATCCTCACCTTAATACATGCCTGAAGGTGAACTTCACCGGCATCATAGGCAGAAACAACCTCATCAACCGAGGAGAATATAATGCCCTCACCCTTTTGTAGAGGCTTCTCCCTCGTCATATAATAAAGACCAAGAACGATATCCTGGCTCGGGACAATAATCGGCTTACCGTTTGCCGGAGAAAGAATGTTATTGGTCGACATCATAAGTACTCTCGCTTCAAGCTGTGCCTGGATTGAAAGAGGAACATGAACAGCCATCTGGTCTCCGTCGAAGTCTGCATTATAGGCAGCACAAACGAGCGGGTGGAGCTGAATAGCCTTTCCGTCAACCAGAATAGGCTCAAATGCCTGAATCCCCAGACGATGAAGAGTCGGCGCCCTGTTTAGAAGGATCGGATGCTCCCTGATAACTTCATCAAGAATATCCCAAACTTCAGACCTTTCCTCTTCAACCATTTTCTTGGCATTTTTAATGGTAGTAACATAACCTCTCTCTTCGAGCTTACTGTAAATAAAAGGCTTAAAGAGCTCAAGGGCCATCTTCTTCGGTAAGCCGCACTGATGCAACTTGAGTTCAGGACCGACAACAATAACCGACCTTCCTGAATAGTCGACCCTTTTACCGAGGAGATTCTGCCTGAAACGACCCTGCTTACCTTTAAGCATGTCACTTAAAGATTTGAGTGGCCGCTTGTTTGGACCGGTAATAACCCTGCCCCTTCTACCGTTATCAAAAAGTGCGTCAACTGCTTCCTGAAGCATTCTCTTTTCATTTCTGATAATAATGTCGGGAGCATTAAGTTCGAGCAGCCTTTTGAGCCTGTTATTTCTGTTAATAACCCTTCTGTAAAGGTCATTTAGGTCTGAAGTAACAAACCTGCCACCATCGAGAGGAACAAGAGGTCTCAAATCGGGTGGAATAACGGGAATAACTTCCATAATCATCCATTCAGGCTTATTATCGGAAAGCCTGAATGCATCGGCAACTTTAAGTCTTTTGGCTATTTTCTTTCTCTTGGCGTCGGAATTGGTCTCTTTCATTTCAAGCCTGAGAGAAGCACAAATCTCTCCCAGATCAAGTTCCTTCATCAGTTCCCTGATCGTTTCAGCACCCATACCGGCTTCGAACTCACCGGCATACTCTTCCATAGCCGCATAATACTCGTCTTCCGTGAGGAGTTGCCCCTTTATCAGAGCCGAATCTTTAGGATCCGTAACAATATAAGCCTCAAAGTAGAGCACCTTTTCCAGATCCTTAAGGGTAATATCAAGAAGATTCCCCATCCTGCTGGGAAGACTTTTCAGGAACCAGATATGCGCGACAGGCGTGGCAAGCTCAATATGACCGAGCCTTTCCCTTCTTACCTTAGACTGAATAACCTCGACACCACACTTTTCACAAACCACTCCCCTGTGCTTCATTCTCTTGAATTTACCACAGTTACATTCGTAATCCTTGATAGGCCCAAAAATTTTAGCACAAAACAAACCGTCCCTTTCAGGCTTGAATGTCCTGTAGTTTATGGTTTCCGGTTTTTTTACCTCACCATGAGACCATTCTCTTATCTTTTCAGGTGAAGCAATAGAAACTCTAATCCCCTTGAAGTTCAGCGGATCCTTAGGCTTTTCAACAAAACTAAAAAAATCTTCCAAGGTTTCCCTCCTGTTCTAAGCAATAACCGGTTAAAGGTACTTTCGAACAATTTCTAATTAATTATTTTCTCAATCCTCAAGCAATTGAACATCAAGGCCAAGACTCTGCATCTCCTTGATAACAACATTAAACGATTCCGGCAGTCCGGCTTCAAGAATATTTTCACCCTTCACGATACTCTCGTACATGCGGGTACGGCCTGCCACATCATCAGACTTGACGGTAAGGAACTCCTGAAGACAATGAGCCGCACCATAAGCTTCCATTGCCCACACCTCCATTTCTCCCAGTCTCTGCCCACCAAACTGTGCCTTACCGCCCAGAGGCTGCTGAGTCACGAGAGAGTAAGGCCCCGTAGACCTGGCGTGAATTTTATCATCAACAAGATGGTGAAGCTTGATCATATACATGACACCAACCATGACATCCTGGTCAAAATCCTCACCCGTCTTGCCATCAAAAAGTTTCTCTTTACCGCTCGTTGACAAGCCCGCCAGTTCCATAAGCCTCTTGACCTCACTTTCAGAGGCTCCCTCAAAAACGGGAGAAGCCATAAAGACTCCTGCTGAGAGTTTGCGGGCCATAGCCATGATTTCTTCATCATCAGCCTTGTTAACCAGTTGGTCGATCTGAGCGGATTTATAAACCTCTTTAATGAATTCCCTCATTTTCTCAGGCGAATAATTAAGCTCGACAAACTTCTTCACCTTATCTCCAAGGCCCTTGGCAACCCATCCGAGGTGGGCCTCGAGTATCTGACCGACATTCATACGCGACGGAACACCAAGCGGATTCAAGACAATATCGACGGCTGTCCCATCTGCCATATAGGGCATATCCTCTACAGGTACGATCTTTGAAAGAACACCTTTATTTCCATGTCTTCCGGCCATTTTATCACCAACAGAGAGTTTTCTCTTGATAGCCACGGAAATCTTAACCATTTTGAGAACACCGGGTGGAAGTTCGTCACCTCTCTTGAGGCGGTCCATCTTCTCTTCAAAGTATTCCCTGATAAACTCCGTCTGTTCAGTCAGTGAATCGAGAAGTTTCTGGATGTTCTCTTCAGTCTCTTCATCACCCTTTAAAACAATATCTCCCCAAAGATTCTTCGGTGTATCATCAAGCACTTTTTCAGTAATTTTCTTGCCCTTTTCGAGGCGCACGTCCCCTTTTGAATCGGTAATGTCTGCAACAGCCGTTTTACCGACAAGAAGAGTCTTTATCTTATTATAGATACCACCCTCAATGATCCTTATTTCGTCTTCCTGATCTTTAAGAAGCTTGGCCTCGTCTTCACTTTCAATGTCCCTGGCCCGCTCATCCTTTTCAATCCCTTTCCGGGAAAAGACCTTTGCGCCAATAACCGTTCCTTCGACACCGGGCGGAACTCTCAGTGAGGTATCTTTAACGTCACCCGCTTTTTCACCAAAAATAGCCCTGAGAAGCTTTTCTTCCGGCGTCAGTTGAGTTTCACCTTTCGGTGTAATCTTGCCGATAAGGATATCATTGGGTCTTACCTCGGCGCCGATACGGATAATGCCGCTGTCATCGAGATCTTTTAGCTGTTCTTCACCGAGGTTGGGAATATCTCTGGTAATTTCTTCTTTACCAAGTTTAGTATCGCGACAAACGCACTCAAATTCTTCAATATGAACGGATGTATAGGTATCATCGACAAGCATCTTTTCACTGATAAGAATGGAGTCCTCGAAGTTGTAACCGTTCCATGGCATAAAGGCAACGACAACATTCTTGCCAAGCGCCAGTTCACCTTCTTCAGTAGAAGGTCCGTCAGCAATAACCTGCCCTTTTTTAACAGCATCACCAACAGAAACAATCGGTTTCTGATTGATACAGGTATTCTGGTTGGAACGCTGAAACTTGACAAGATTGTAAATATCTACGCCGGCACCCTTGTCTTCTCCACTGGAGGAACACTTTACAACGATCCTGGTAGAATCAACACTCTCAACAATACCATCATTAAGAGCAACGACGGTTACTCCAGAATCCTCAGCGACAACACTCTCCATCCCCGTGCCAACAAGAGGAGCGGAAGCTTTTAGGAGCGGAACGGCCTGTCTCTGCATGTTAGAACCCATAAGAGCCCTGTTGGCATCATCATTCTCAAGAAAGGGGATGAGTGATGCAGCGACACTGACGAGCTGTTTTGGCGACACATCCATATAACCAACTTCATCGGGACGAACCATCGTAAATTCACCGCCGATTCTGGCAGAAACCAGATCTCTTACAAAATGACCATTCTCGTCGAGAGGCGCACTTGCCTGCGCAATGACGACACCCTCTTCTTCGAGTGCCGACATATATTTTACTTCCTTCGTTACAGCACCATCCGTTACAATCCTGTAGGGCGTCTCGATAAACCCGAATTCATTGACCCTTGCATAGGTACTAAGTGAGGCAATGAGACCGATATTCGGTCCTTCAGGTGTTTCAATGGGACAGATCCTTCCGTAATGAGTGGTATGAACATCCCTCACTTCAAAACCGGCCCTCTCTCTTGTCAGACCACCCGGCCCGAGAGCACTGACCCTCCTCTTATGAGTAATTTCTGAAAGAGGGTTCGTCTGGTCCATGAACTGAGAAAGCTGACTGCTGCCGAAAAACTCCTTAATAACCGCAGTTACCGGTTTCGCATTAATAAAGTCATGAGGCATAAGCGTCTCCGGACCCTGAATGCTCATTCTTTCCTTAATAATCCTCTCCATCCTGACAAGGCCGATGCGATACTGGTTCTCAATCAACTCACCAACGGCCCTTACCCTTCTGTTGCCGAGATGATCGATATCATCAACCTCTCCGGCTCCATCTCTTAACCCAATAAGATAGCGAACAGTCTCGATAATATCTTCCTTGGTAAGCGTTCTCACTTCAAGGGGCGTCTCTACGCTGAACTTGTGGTTGAACTTGAGACGACCCACTTCAGACATGTCGTATCTTTCGGGATTAAAGAAAAGGTTATAAAAGAGTGTCCTGGCCGCTTCCTGGGTAGGAGGTTCACCGGGCCGTAATCTTCTGAATATCTCGATAAGAGCATCTTCAGGCAAATTCATATTATCAGACATCATGGTGTTTCTCAGATAAGGTCCTTCCATGTGAAGGAGACCGAACTCTTTTACACCGGCTTCCCTGATCATATCCAGCATTTCAATATTGAGTTCGGCATTGCATTCGGCAATAATCTCACCTGTATTGGTATCAACAATATCCGTCGAAATCACCCTGCTTTCCAATTCTTCAGCTTCAACAGGAATAAACTCTATACCGGCATTAATTATCTTTTTAATAACACCTTTGGTAAATTTACGGTTTTTCTTAACTACCGTTTCACCACTTTTTTCATCAATAATATCGGTAGTCGCCCTCTGCCCTCTAAGCAGATCAGGGGCCACCTTCTTAAACATTTTGCCACCGTCAAAATGGATATATTCGGTTTCATAAAAGACATTTAAGAGTTCTTCTGCAGAATAGCCAAGGGCACGAAGTAATACGGTTACAGGAAGCTTTCTTTTCCTGTCAATTCTCACATGCATAATATCCTTGGGATCAAACTCAAGATCCAGCCAGGACCCCCTGTAGGGAATAACCCTTGCAGAATAAAGTACTTTTCCACTGGAATGGGTTTTTCCCTTGTCACTATCAAAAAAGACGCCGGGAGACCTGTGCAGTTGACTAACGATAACCCGTTCCGTACCGTTAATAATGAAGGTACCCTTATCCGTCATGAGGGGGATATCTCCGAAGTAAACCTCCTGCTCTTTCACGTCTCTGATGCTTCTTGACTCTTCACTAACATCCCACACAACAAGACGCACTTTTACCTTGAGCGGTGCAGCATAAGTCATTCCCTTTTGCAGACATTCCTGCACATCATAACCGGGTTCACCCAGGCCATAGGATACGAATTCAAGGGAAGCGGTCTCATTAAAATCAAAGATTGGGAAAACACTCTTGAAAGCTCCCTGTAAGCCGATTTCTTCTCTGCTGTCAGGTTCGAGTTCGGCCTGCAAAAACCTTGAATAGGACCTTTTCTGTGTCTCGATAAGGTTGGGAAGCTCAATAATCGACGGGATTGAAGCGAAATTTTTTCTAATTCTTTTATAGCGGGAGGTCATCTTTTTCACCTCGTGTTTATTGGGATAATGTAGAATATAAAAAAGCCAAAATTGAAAAAAGTGGAACCTCTCCGGCAAAGAGAGGTTCCACCTTGAATTACCAGGTCAGGTTCTACTTAAGTTCGACAGTAGCGCCCTGCTCTTCGATCTTCTTCTTCATTTCCTCAGCCTCTTCCTTGGAAACACCTTCTTTAACAGGCTTGGGAGCACCATCTACAAGCTCTTTCGCTTCCTTGAGGCCCAGTCCTGTAATTTCTCTTACCGCTTTGATAACCTGAATCTTTTTATCACCTGCACCGGTAAGAACAACGGTGAATTCAGACTGTTCAGCAGCGGCAGCGCCGCCTTCACCACCGGCAGCAGGTGCAGCAGAAACAGCAACAGGTGCAGCAGCGGAAACACCAAATTTCTCTTCAAGTTCCTTTACAAGCTCAGATAATTCGAGAACGGAAATACCTTCTAAATATTTAATTACATCGTTTTTAGTTACAGCCATTTTCTATTCCTCCAAAACTAGCGTTTAATTTATTATTTTTCTTTCCCTTTTCCAATAGCGGAAAGTACCTGCACGAGACTTCTCTGGTTACCGGAAAGCACAGTAACAAAACCGCGCATAGGCCCGTTAAGCACACTAAGCAATTGTCCGAGCAGTATTTCCTTGGACGGTAATTTAGACAGCGCTTCAATATCGGCAATGCCGAGCAGTTTATCACCGAGTAAACCTGCCTTTAGCTCCAGATCGTCATGCTCTTCAGCAAGACCCTTTAGCACCTTAGCGCCGGCTACGGGATCATCAAAGCTGAAAGCAATTGCTGTAGGCCCTTTAAGCGAATCGGACAAAACCTCCGAGTCCGTTCCTTTAATTGCAATACGTGCCAGGGTATTCTTTGTAACCCTTAACTCGACGGATGCTTGTCTAAGTTTGCTTCTGACTTCATTCATTTCTGATACGGTCAGACCACGATAATCCGTCACAATCGCCGACTTCGCTCTCGAAAAACTATCTTTAAGTTTTTCAATTTCCTGATTTTTTTCTACTCTCAATCTTATCTCCCTCCTTTCTCTCCACCTTTAGCATATAGCCAGAAGGAGTGAAAGGTTTATCATTGACCACACTCTCCTGTCTCGGCAGGCCGGATATTTCCGATTAAACACTTGAAGCGAACCTGCTGTCTCTGACTGCGCGTTTATATGGCGTTATTATTAATAACTAATTTATATCTTTATCTCCTAAACTTTAACAGTAGAAGGCTCGACCTTGATACCTGGCCCCATGGTAGTAGAAATCGTTATTCCTCTTAAGTAAGTTCCTTTGCAAGCTTCAGGCTTGGCTTTTACAATGGCGTCGAGAAATGCTCTCACATTGTCAAGAATCTTTTCAGAGCCAAAAGAAATTTTACCGAGGCCGGCATGAACAATACCCGTTTTTTCCGTTCTAAATTCGACTTTCCCTGCCTTTGCATCTTTAACAGCTTTAGCCACATCAAAGGTAACCGTACCCAGCTTGGGATTAGGCATAAGACCCCTGGGGCCCAGAACTTTTCCAAGTCTACTCACCTTGCCCATAATATCAGGCGTAGCAATAGCGCAATCAAAGTCAAGCCAGCCGCCGCTAATTTTTTGAATGAGATCATCAGAGCCATATTCATCGGCACCCGCCTCTTTTGCTTCCTTTTCCTTTTCACCGGCAGCAAAAACAACAACTCGCATCTCTTTACCAATACCCTGCGGCAAAACAACGGCCCCCCTGACCATCTGGTCGGCATGCCTCGGATCGACACCCAGATTTATTGCCACATCCACAGTTTCGTCGAACTTTGCACCCTTTGCAGAGCCCAGCAGGCCAACAGCTTCTTCAAGCGAATATTTTTTTTGACTGTCTATCTTTTCCAGATTTTCAGAATACCTTTTACCTATCTTTCCCATAACAGTAAATTCCTTAACTCTATTTAGTCAGCGATCTCAAGGCCCATGCTTCTCATGGAACCCTCTACCGATTTACACATTGCCTCGATATCATGCGCATTTGAATCATTGATCTTTACTTCCGCAATTTCCTTTATCTGGGCCCTTGTAACCTTGCCTACCTTATTCTTGTTTGGCTCACCGGATCCCTTGGCGAGTCCGGCTGCTTTTTTAAGAAGTTCAGCAACCGGCGGTGATTTAGTTACGAAAGTAAAGCTTTTATCACTGTAAACGGTAATTTCAACCGGGATAACGCCCTCTTTCCCCTGTGTTGCAGCATTGTATGCCTTGCAGAAATCCATTATATTAACACCGTGCTGACCCAAGGCCGGCCCAATGGGCGGCGCTGGATTAGCCTTGCCGGCTTCAATCTGCAGCTTAATAAATCCTGATACCTTTTTGGCCATTTTTCATACTCCTAAATAGTGTTCGCCATACAGCGCTCTAGTTTTTCTCTACCTGGGTAAAATCAAGCTCAACAGGGGTGGCTCGCCCAAAAACGCTAATCATAACCTTAAGCTTACCCTTGTCTTCCCTGGCCTCTTCAACGGTACCGTTAAAATTGCTGAAAGGACCATCAGTAACCCTGATGCTTTCACCTTTTTCAAATCTTACCTTAGGCTTGGGTCTTTGTGCGCCCTCTTCCATCTGACGAGTAATTTTTGCAACCTCCTCAGGCGGAATGGCGGCAGGCCTGCGCCCTCCACCAACAAAGCCGGTCACCTTGGGCGTATTTTTTACGATATGCCAGGTCTCGTCATTAAGAATCATGCTCACAAGAATATAGCCGGGATAAAATTTTCGGGTTGACGTCGTCTTAACGCCCTTTTTCATTTCCAGCACAGTTTCAGAGGGAATCAATATTTCGCCAAAGAGCTCCTCTTTGCGCAAAGAGCTTATTCTTTCTTCCAGAGCAAGCTTAACTTTATTTTCATAACCTGAATAGGTATGAACTATGTACCACTTCTTATCCGTCTCTGTTGACATAATTAACTAAATATCTCCTTGACAAGCCAAGCAAGCACACCATCGACGGCCCCAAGAAAAGCTGAAATGACAACAACAACAACAAGCACAACATAGGTGGAACTTATTGTTTCTTTTCTCGTAGGCCAGGTAACCTTTTTAAGCTCTGCCTTTACCTCATTAATATATTCTATCGCCTTTTTCACTTTTTCTCACTTTCCCCGGGATTTAAATGGCAGGCCAGGAGGGATTCGAACCCCCAACATCCGGTTTTGGAGACCGGCGCTCTACCGTTAGAGCTACTGGCCTAAAAATCCTGCGTCAAAAAACCTGCTACTTTGTCTCTCTATGTATGGTATGGCGACGACAGAACGGACAATACTTCTTAAATTCCAGCTTATCCGGTGTGGTTCGTTTATTTTTCGTAGTCGAATAATTTCTGCGCTTACACTCCGTACAACCCAGCGTAACTATATCTCTCATTTTCTATACCCTTATGTAAGACCTTACTTTAAAAGACCCTATTCAATAATCTCGCTTACAACACCGGCGCCGACCGTTCTACCGCCTTCCCTGATAGCAAATCTCAATTCTTTATCCATCGCAATGGGGGTAATCAGTACCACCTCT
>JAOUBX010000070.1 GCA_029860075.1 Deltaproteobacteria bacterium
CTCAACAGTACCTAATTCACCACTATCAACTAATTCCTGCAAGACTCGTTGATCTTCCTGTTGCATTGACAGCAATTCTTTTTTTAATTGTTGGTTCAATACCATGATTCCTTTGATGGCTAACAACTTAATATATAGTTTCCCCCATAATATGGAAGCATAATAGGCATTAAATCTTTGAAAAATCGGTGTAATCCGTGTTTATCTGTGTCCCATGATATTTTTTTGTATAATAAAAAGGCCGATTCTCCGGCCTTCCTCTTATCTACTTGTAAAAACTCTTCCCCTTTTTTGCCATTTCTTTTAAGAGTGGGGCAGGTTCGAAGCGTTCACCGTATTTCTCCTTGAACTGCTCCAGGATGTTTACTATTTCCTTGACTCCCCGGCTGTCGGCGTATCTCAAGAGGCCACCGCGGAAGGGGGGGAAGCCTGTGCCGAAGATCATGCCGCCGTCTACATGTTCGGGCCTGGCTACAATCTCTTCTTCAAGGCAGAGCGCCGCTTCGTTTAGCATGAGGAGCACAGAGCGGTCGATAATGGTGGTGGAACTGAGGGCGCCCCCTTTTTTGCCTCCCGTTAGGGAGTAGACCGATTTATCGGCCCCTTTTCTTTTTTTGCCGTCATAGCTGTAGTAGCCCTTGCCGTTTTTTCTGCCCAGCCTTCCCGAATCGAGGATGCTCTTCATGAGTCCTGCTGGTTTCATTCTTTCACCAAAAGCCTTGTGGAGGATTTCCGCCACGTGCCAGGCGATGTCTATGCCGATCTCATCGAGGAGAATAAAAGCGCCCATGGGCATGCCGAAGTTTAATAGTGTTTCGTCCACTTCATCGATGGTGGCGCCTTCTTCCAGCATGCAGACGGCTTCATTAAGGTAAGGCATGAGGAGCCTGTTGACGAGAAAACCTTCCTTGTCTTTCACGACGACCGGTGTTTTTCCCAGCTTCTTTGACAGGGCCACAATGGTAGCCGTTGTTTCGTCGGAAGTCTTTTCTCCTCTTATGACTTCCACGAGTGGCATGCGGTGGACGGGATTGAAAAAGTGCATTCCTGCAAATCTTTCGGGCTTTTTTAGCGCCGTCGCCATTTCCGTAATGGAAAGGGACGATGTATTGCTGGCAAGGATGGTGTCATCCTTTACCTGGCCTTCACATTCGCCGAAGACGGCCTTTTTGACCTCCATTTTTTCCACGATGGCCTCGACGATGATCTGCGCCCTGTCAAAACCGCTGTAATCGAGGGTGGTGGAGATGTTGCCCATTTTCCGGTCAAATTCCCCTTTGTCGATGATCCGCTTTTTGAGCTTTCCTTTAAAAACATGGGCCGCCGATTTCAGGCCGTGACCGAGGGCATCGTTGTTAATGTCCTTCATCCTGACGGGAATATCTTTTTCGGCAAAAAGCTGGGCAATGCCACCTCCCATGACGCCTGCGCCGAGAACGGCCGCCTTGTCAATTGGGGTTGTCTCCACATCCTTGCCGACAAAGGTTTCCTTCCTGAGTGTTTCTTGCAGATAAAAAACGGAGATGAGGTTTTTACACTCACCGGTGGCAGCCATCTCGCCAAGTCCGCTTGCCTCGATGGCGAGACCTCCTTCCAGGTGGAGGCTTAAACCCTCTTTCATAACCTGAATAGCTTTCAGAGTGGAAGGGTAGTTGCCCCGCGTCCTTTTCATGACCGACTCTTCGGCTTTTTTGAAGATAAAATCCCTGCCGTAAGAAGTCAGTTCCAGCGCCCGGTCAACGAGGGCCGGTTTTTTTCTTAACCCTGTGGGTCTCTTGTAGGAGGGCTTTGCTTTTTCTTCGACAGTCTTTATGGCCTGATCCATGAGGTATTCCTGTGGAACCATTTTGTCGGCCAATCCGAGCCTTAATGCTTTTTTGGGGTAGATGTTCTTGCCCGTAAGAATAATATCGAGCGAATTCCTGATGCCGATAAGCCTTGGCAGCCGCTGTGTGCCGCCGAAGCCGGGATGAATGCCGAGTTTGACTTCGGGCAATCCCATAACAGTTTTGGGACGGTTCGTTATTACCCTGTAGTGGCAGGCCAGGGCCAGCTCCATACCGCCGCCAAGCGTTGCCCCGTCAATGGCGGCAACGACAGGGAAGGGGAGGTTTTCCAGCCTTCCAAGGACTTCCTGCCCTTTTGCGGCCAGCTCTTTCCCCTTTTTTGGGTCCTTTATTCCTTCAATTTCCGATATGTCGGCGCCGGCAATAAAGATGTCCTTCTTGCCGCTTGCAACGATAAGGCCATGCAAGTCCTGCCGTTTTTCAATGTCTGCCAGGTGGGCGTCGAGCTCTTCCATGACGGCAATGGAAAGCTTGTTTACCTTTTCTTTAGGCAGGTCAAAGAGGAGGGTTGCCATTCCTTTTTCAGAGGTTTGAAGTTTAAATGCCGGTGATTTTTTGGCCATGTAAAGACTCCTTCAGTATGGGGTTTTGCAGGGACTGGCGCCTCCTGCGCAATAATCGAGGGTGAAAAGGGCTTTCGTTGCTATTCAAATATATCAAAAAAAGGCAGGAAGTCAACGGATAAGAGCGCCTGTCTTATGAACCCCGCCAATAGAATTATGCTTGTAAAAGAGGGCAAGCTTTGTTACGATAAATGGTCCTAAAAAAGCCTATATACTTCTGAAATTATGACTGACGAAATTTGGGGAAAAAGTCTGGGGATTATTCAGGAAAGATTGAGCCAGCAGGCCTTTAATACCTGGTTTAAACCTATCAAGCATGCTAGCGCTTCCGGTGACAGCTTCGCCATAAAGGTTCCTAATAAATTCTTCGAGAACTGGATCAGAGACAACTACATGGAGCTCATCCAGAGTGCCTTGAGAGAAGTTTCCGATAAGGAGTTCGATATCTCTTTCCTTATGAGCGAAGAGAGGGGAGAGAGGGAGAAAAGTGCCGCTGCCGTCGAGGAACAGAGCGCCGTCCAATCTCGCCAAAAAAATCAGAAGAATCTTTACGGATTAAATCCGAGATACACCTTCGATACCTTTGTCGTCGGTGACAGCAACCAGTTCTCTCATGCCGCATCCCTTGCCGTTGCGGAACATCCCGGAGCGACTTATAACCCGCTTTTTATCTATGCCGACGCAGGGCTTGGCAAAACCCATCTTCTCAATGCCATCGGCCATTATTACGGTAATAAGAATACTGAAGCCAAAATCTGCTATATTCGTGCCGAATCCTTTATGAATGAACTCATTAACGGCATCAGGTACGACAAGATGAACGACTTCAGGGAAAAATACAGGAGTATGGACCTGCTCCTCATTGATGACATTCAGTTTATTGCAGGAAAGGAGAGGACGCAGGAAGAGTTTTTTCATACCTTCAACGCCCTTTATGAGTCACACAAGCAGATCGTTGTTGCCAGTGACTGCTTTCCCAAAAACATACCTGATCTCGACAACAGGCTAAGGTCGAGGTTCGAATGGGGCCTTATTGCCGATATTCAGCCGCCCGATACGGAAACGAAAGTTGCCATACTGAGGAAAAAGGCCGATTCAAACAATATTAACCTTCCCAACGATGTGGCTTTCTTTCTGGCAAGTAACGTTCACTCCAACATCAGGGAACTGGAAGGGGTCTTTAACCGGCTTTGCGCCTTCTCGTCTCTCAACAGGACGGAAATAAGCATCGATTTTGCCAAGGAAGTGCTGAAAGATTTTCTCGCTAAAAGAGACAAACACCTGAATGTCGATTATATTCAGAAAACAGTAGCCTCCTTTTTTAACCTCAAGGTGGCCGAACTTAAATCGAAAAAAAGAAAAAAGGTCATTGCTTTTCCCAGGCAGATCGCCATGTATCTGTCAAGGGAACTGACGAGTGAATCATACCCTGAGATAGGCCACAAATTCGGTGGAAGAGATCATTCAACGGTTATTCATGCCGTTGCAAAAATTAGTGAATTAATTAAAACTGATCCATATACAAAAAATGCCGTCGATGCTCTGTCGAGCAGTCTAAAGCATTAATTTTTTAGGAGGAGTTCCCTTAAATGGAAATCGTTATTGAAAAAAACACCTTTTTAAAAGCGCTGCAAATTATTCAAAGTATCGTGGAAAAACGTAACACCATGCCTATTCTTGCCAACGCCCTCATAAGAACGGGCCATGATTCCATTGACATCGTTGCCACCGACCTTGAGGTGGGGATTAAAGAATCCGTGCCTGCCGAGGTAAGGAGTGAAGGGGTAATGACCGTATCGGCAAGAAAGCTCTTTGAAATCGTCAAGGAACTCCCCATGGAGAGCCTTACGCTAAAGAAGAAGGAGAACAACTGGATAGAGATCGTTTCGGGCAAGGCCCTTTTTAACATGGTCGGTATCGATCCTGAAGATTTCCCCTCCTTCCCCTCCTGTGACGACGTAAAGCTCATGGAGATAAGTGACGACATTTTGAAGGACATGATTGACAAAACGGCCGTGGCTATTTCTTCCGATGAGACGAGATACAATCTTAACGGCGCTTTTCTTGAAGGGACGGAAGCGGGCAAGGTAAGGCTTGTTGCCACAGACGGACACAGGCTTGCCCTTACTGAAAGGGAACTGGACAAGGGGGACGTGGCGCTTGGTGAAGAGGGGTACATCATTCCGAGAAAAGGCGTCCAGGAATTCAGAAAGCTTATGGAAGAATCGGATGGTTCCGTTCAGCTTGGCTTTAAGGACAACCGCGCCATATTGAAAAAGGGTGACAAGATCATTGTTGTTAGGCTTATCGAGGGAGAGTTTCCCGATTACAGGCAGGTCATTCCCAGTTCCAGGGATAATGTTATCAAGATCAACAGGGTTGAATTTATTAAAAGCCTCAGAAGAATTTCCATCCTTTCCGATGAAAAGACGAAAGGGGTAAAGTTTGAATTCAGTGCTGACAATCTTGTTGTATCGACAACCAATCCCGGTCTTGGCGAGGCCAAGGAGGAACTGGGAATCGATTATAACGGCAATGATATTGCGGTAGGTTTTAACGCAAGGTATGTCCTCGATTTTCTGAACGTTATGGCTGAAGAGGATGTGACCATATATATTGCCGATGAACTGAGCGCGGCAGTGATGAGAGACGGTTCACGGGATGACTACACGGCCATTGTTATGCCTATGAGGACATGATAACCGATCTGAAGATAGAGCATTTCAGGAATTACAGGCAGGAAAAGGTAAGTTTTAAAAAAGGGATCAACGTTTTTCTCGGTAAAAACGGACAGGGCAAGACCAATCTTCTTGAGGCCGTCTACGTGCTGGGTATGCTATCGTCTTTCAGGAAGACGGAAGCAGAGAGTCTCATCAGGGAGGGGGAAAGTTCTTTTTCAATTGAAGGTTTTTTTGCCGATGACGAAGCATCGGTGCTGGCCGTTGAAAAGGGGCTGAAGGGCTGGAAAAAGATTGAAACCGACGGTTGTGAATGCGTAAAAAAGTCGGACTACATCGGCAGGATAAAGATGGTTGTTTTTTCTCCCGACGAGATGGAACTCATCCAGGGTTCGCCCGATGTGAGAAGAAAATATCTGGACAGGACTTATTTTCACGTAACGCGCAGTCATCTGAAAAACCTGAAGCTCTACAAGAGGATCCTGACGCAGCGAAACCTGCTTTTAAAAAGAGGCCTCTTTAAAGTGCAGGAACTCGATATCTGGAGTGAAAGGCTTGCTCATGCCGGGGCAAAAGTTGTTGAAGGAAGATACGACCTGGTTAACATTATCAACAGAAAGCTTGAAATTGAACAGCCTTTTGCTAAAAGGGATAAAATCAGCCTTAACTACCTGGAAAAAGGAAAGTCGGATATAAGGAAAAAGGATGAGCCCGGAGAGAGGCTTTTGGACAAGCTTTACAGGGTGAGAGCGGAAGAGATTGCCAGAAAGATGACCCTCGTCGGACCTCACAGGGATGACGTGGAAATCACCATTAACGGTGAAAAGGCAAGGTCCTTCAGCTCCAGGGGGGAGATGAGAAGCATTCTTCTTGCCCTGAAGGCGGCGGAAGTCGAAATATTCAGGAATGTATCTTCAGTCAAACCGCTCGTTATGCTCGATGACGTGGCATCCGAACTGGATATAGACAGAAGGCGGTCACTGCTCGACTACCTGAGGCACAAAGGCGAGCAGGTGCTTATAACGACAACAGAGGCGGAAAACCTGCCCCTCATGGACAGGGAAAAAAGAAATATTTTTAAGGTCCATGAAGGGAAAATACTACATTAAAGAAAGTAAAAGGACAGTATGACAGCAAAGACAGATTACGGTGCGGAAAAAATCAAGGTTCTTGAGGGACTGGAAGCGGTCAGGATGCGACCGGCCATGTATATTGGAAGCACAGGCCCGGCAGGTCTTCATCATCTCGTCTACGAAATTGTGGATAACAGCGTCGATGAATCGCTGGCCGGTTTTTGCAGCGATATAAACGTAACCATACATATCGACAACAGCATTACCGTAGAAGATAACGGAAGGGGCATCCCTGTCGATACACACAAAGGTGAAAACAAGCCCGCTGCCGAGGTCGTTATGACCGTCCTCCATGCAGGCGGAAAGTTCGACAGTTCCACCTACAAGGTTTCCGGTGGTCTTCATGGTGTCGGGGCGTCGGTTGTTAATGCCCTGTCCGAATGCCTCGAGCTTGAAGTGAGAAGAAACGGTCAGGTCTATCACCAGAAATATGTAAGAGGTGACAAGCAAACGGAACTGGAGGTAACGGGCACAACGAAAAAGACGGGAACCAAGGTTATGTTCAAGCCTGATTCCACCATCTTCGAGCAGACGGAATTCAGTTTTGATACGCTTTCACAGCGGCTAAGAGAGCTTGCTTTTTTAAACAAGGGCCTCAGGATCGTTCTTGATGATGAAAGGACGGAGAAGACAAACGAATTTAAATATGACGGCGGAATTATCTCCTTCGTATCGCACCTTAACAGGAACAGGAGCGTCATTAATAAAGAGCCCATCTATATTGAAGGTGAAAAAGATGAAATTATCATGGAAATCGCCCTTCAGTACAATGACGGCTACAGCGAGCAGCTTTTTACCTTTGCAAACAACATTAACACCCATGAAGGAGGAACGCATCTGAGTGGTTTCAAGGCGGCCCTTACGAGGACCGTCAACAGCTATGCCACTGCAAACAACCTGCTTAAAAATGTTAAAGAGAATCTGACAGGTGATGATATCAGGGAAGGGCTTACCGGCGTTATCAGCGTAAAAATCCCCGAGCCCCAGTTCGAGGGACAGACTAAAACCAAGCTTGGCAACAGTGAGGTCAAAGGCCTTGTGGAAACCATGGTCAATGAAAAGCTGGGTACCTTCTTTGAAGAGAACCCGGCTGTGGCAAAGAAAACCATTGAAAAATCCATTGATGCGGCAAGGGCAAGAGAGGCGGCGCGAAAGGCGAAGGAGCTGACAAGGCGCAAGGGCGCCCTTGAGGTGAGTTCACTGCCGGGAAAACTGGCTGATTGCCAGGAAAAAGATCCGGCGCTGAGCGAACTTTACATCGTCGAGGGTGACTCTGCCGGCGGTTCGGCCAAGCAGGGAAGGGACAGGAAAAATCAGGCCATTCTTCCCCTTAAGGGTAAGATCCTCAATGTGGAAAAGGCCCGTTTTGACAAGATGCTCGGAAGTGATGAAATCAGGGTTCTCATTACGGCTCTTGGCTGCGGCATAGGAAAGGACGATTTTGACATTGCCAGGCTGAGGTATCACAAGATCATTATCATGACCGATGCCGATGTGGACGGTTCCCATATCAGGACGCTCCTTTTGACCTTCTTCTACCGGCACATGGTGGAGATCGTTGAACGTGGCTATCTTTATATTGCACAGCCTCCGCTTTATAAAATAAAAAAAGGAAAAAGCGAGACCTATCTGAAAGATGATGCCGCACTGGAAGACCACCTCATCGGTGGAGGTGTAGAGGGGGTCAAGGTGACAAGCGGCAAGGGGACTTCCACAGGCGCAAAACTGGCGGCAACGATCAAGAAGATGGTTACGCTCGGTAAAATTCTCGAACATATTGAAAAGAGGAAAAAAGATCGTTATGTTGTAGAGGCCCTTGTCATGGGTACGTCACTTAAAAGACTCAGTTCTAAAGAAGAAATAGAGAGCGCCCTTGAAAAAATCGAAGCTTATATCAAGAAATACTATGATCAGGAGCGGCATATAGAATCCGTCATCAGTCATGATGAAGAGCATAACTGTTTTAAGGTAGAGATCGATTCCAGGGCAAGCGGCGTTACTTACAGGACCGTTATAGATACGGAATTTCTTGGTTCAGCCGATTTTTCAGAGACGAAAAAACTCGCCCAGGACATAGGCGCTCTCGGCCTTCCCCCCTTTAAGGCGGAAATGGAATCAGATACAAAAAGCAAGCATCTTGCCAACTGCCAGGCCCTGGTGGAACTCGTTATGGAGCAAGGGAAAAAAGGCTTTTATATTCAGCGCTACAAAGGTCTCGGTGAGATGAATCCCGACCAACTCTGGGAAACGACGATGGACCCTGAATCGAGAACACTTCTTCAGGCGAAAGTGGAAGATACTGTTGCGGCAGACGAAATGTTTACCGTTCTTATGGGAGATCAGGTCGAACCGAGGAAGCACTTTATTGAAACGAATGCGCTTAGCGCGAGAAACCTCGATGTATAACAAAGAGGAATAAGAAGAGAGGACTTAAGGGAGCAGCCTATAAATTCTATGTTATATGTATATGTATTAATGATCATAACCGGCGTAATCGCCCTTGCTATTGGCTTCTGGGCATCATACTATGCAAAAAAACCCTGGGACATTGTGGGCGCTGTTTCACTGCCTTTCTCCCTTGTTTTTGCGCTTCTGGGTATCCTTCTTGTCTGTGTTCCCAATTTCTTTAAAGGTTAGAAAAGCTGACATGGCAAAATACAAATCAAAGAAAAAGAAAAAAAACATCGCCTCCGGCATAAAGGGGACGGAAACCCTTCCTCCGTCTCCCCCTCCCCCTTCTCCTCTCAGGGATAAGGAAACGAGAGACAAGGTGTTAAAGGTCATTGGCCAGTTGGTTGCCGTGCTTCTTGTTATGTTTGTCATGATCTGGGGAAGGGCCTACTATTCGCAGCAGAAATTTTACGCTGACGGTGAAGTGGCTCTGGCGGCAAAAAACTACAAGGATGCCACCACAGGATATGAGTGGGCCATCCGCATGTATACCCCTTTTAGCGGCAAGGTGAAAGATTCCTGTGAAAAGTTATGGTTCATAGGAAATGAATATGAAAAACAGGGTAAACTTGACTGGGCCCTTATTACCTACCGGTCTTTACGGAGCAGCATTTACGCCATCAAGAGTTTTTATATGCCCTACAAGGAGTGGATACCCAAAACAGACGCAAAGATTGCAAAAATCCTGGAGGTTCAAAAGCGCAGGGAAATGATGCAATTAGAGAGAAGGTCTCCACAAACCGGCAGTAAATGATTAAAAGAGCAGATTAAAATAATCCTGTAAAACAGGCCGGGCCTTTCTATGGAATATTGTTTCTTCAATTAGCGCTTTTCTTTGAAAAGGGCAACTTCTACTCACCCCACCGTAAATCACCAGAAAAAAGAACAAAACGAGGCAGGACATATTAATAATGGCAAAATGTTTAAATTGTAATAATACAAGCAACTTCAACGTATGGTGCAAGGTTTCAAAAATTCTCGAGATAGAACTGGATGAAAATGAAAGACTGAAAAATGTCCTTGGAGAGCCTGAAGAGGAAATGCTGAGAGATGAAGAGGAATACTGGGTTCTTGAAGATGATCTTGAATTTGCCATCGTTAGCTGTGCCTGGTGTGGCAGCCGGAATGTGGTAACGGAAAAGCCCATTGACGAGCTAAGCAAAAAAACGAATGGATGAAGTGAGGATCATCCCCCTGGGGGGGCTGGGAGAGATAGGCCTTAACATGATGGTTATGGAATCAGGTAATGAGGCTATGATCATAGACTGCGGTCTCATGTTTCCCGAACCTCATATGCCGGGTATCGATATTGTCATTCCCGATTTCAGCTACCTCCTTAACAGTGATAAAAAGCTTGCCGCCATCGTCCTGACGCACGGCCATGAAGACCACATCGGTGGGCTCCCCTTTTTTCTGCGCCACTTAAACGCCCCCATTTACGGAACCTCTTTTACGCTCGGTCTTGTGGAAAATAAACTGGAAGAGCATGACCTGATGGGAGAAAGAAAGCTTATTGAAGTCAGTGCCGGCGATGTTTGCCGGGCAGGTCCCTTTGAAATAAAATTTCTAAGGATTTGCCACTCCATTCCCGATGGCTGTGCCCTCGCCATCGATACGCCTGCTGGTCTCATTGTCCATTCGGGTGATTTCAAGTTTGACGATGCGCCGGCTGATTCGAAGCTTGCCGACTATGAAGGGTTGTCGGCATGCGGTGATAAGGGTGTGCTTGCTCTCCTTTCAGACAGTACGAATGTGGAATTGAAGGGAAATACGGGGACTGAAAAGAGTCTGGAACCGAATTTCAGCGCTCTCTTTAGTGAGGCCGGGAAAAAGGTTTTTGTCGCCCTTTTTTCTTCCAATATTAACCGGGTACAGCAGATAATTAACACTGCTGAAGGTTCGGGCAGAAAAGTGGCCCTCATCGGCAGAAGCCTTATAAGAAATACGATTATCGCCAGGGAGAGAGGTTACCTTAAGGTTAAGGAAGCGACATTAATTGATGTTAAGGAGATAAAAAATTATTCCCCTGATAAAGTTGCCGTGCTGACGACGGGGAGTCAGGGGGAGCCCATGTCGGGGTTGTCACTCATGACGACGGGCAACTATAAGCAACTGAGCATCGAAAAGGGTGACCGGGTAATTCTTTCTTCAAAGACCATCCCCGGCAATGAAAAACTTGTCTGCAATATAATCAATCATCTGGTGAGGCTCGGTGCAGAGGTCTTCTATGACAGGATAGCCCATGTTCATGTCACCGGCCACGGGCAGGAAGAAGACCTTAAAAAGATGATT
The DNA here is from genome assembly GCA_029860075.1 of Deltaproteobacteria bacterium. Lineage (NCBI taxonomy): Bacteria > Pseudomonadati > Myxococcota > Myxococcia > Deltaproteobacteria bacterium. The sequence continues at coordinate 10,965 of JAOUBX010000070.1, forward strand.
TCTCTTGTGAGGCCCCGTTTCTTTATCCCCATTCATGGAGAAGCCAGGCATCTGGCAAAACACATAAAGCTGGCGAAGAGTATGGGGATTGAAGAAGAGAAAACGATTTTTGCTGCCGATGGCGATGTGATCACCCTTACCGGTGAGTGTGTGAAAGCAGAAGGTAAGGTTCCTTCGGGTCGTATCTTCGTTGACGGCAAAGGGGTGGGTGATGTAAAAGATATTGTGCTTAGAGACAGGATGCATCTCTCCAAAGGCGGAATTGTTATGGCCCTTCTTGCCATCGACCATGCAAGCGGAGCGGTGGCAAGTGAACCGGAAATCTTTTCGAGAGGCTTTATCGATGCGGAGGAAGAGGAACAGATTATCGGTGAAGCAAAGCGGGAAGTCTCATCCTACCTGGATGAACTTGCGGTAGAAGCAAAAAAGGAGTGGTCCGAAGTGGAGGCTGAAATAGGGCGGCTGCTTAAACGGTTTTTTAAAAAAAAGATGTCAAGGCGGCCTGTCATTATCCCTGTTGTTCTGGAAATGTAAACTAAAGTCAAATAATTATTTGACTTTGATTAATAGGGATCGGGTCATGATTATTTTCTGTGTCGGTCTGCGTCAAAAAATATGGCAGCTTTGCCCCTTAATCCCTTTAAAAAGAAAATAAATAATGATAAAATGAGATCCCTTTATGACGATAATTGAGGCCCTGATACTTGGCCTGGTGCAGGGACTGACGGAATTTCTTCCTATCAGCAGTTCGGGGCACCTGGTCATTGCAAAAAGCATTATGGGAGGAGTGAGAGAGCCGGGAATCCTCTTTGAGGTGCTTCTCCACCTGGGAACGCTTTTGGCGGTGCTCCTCTTTTTCAGGAAGGACATAATAAAGCTCGTCCTTTCACTTACTTTAGCCGGAAACTTAAGTGACGGGGAGCGTAAAGAAGGAAGAAAAATGGTTCTTGCCGTTATTGCAGGCACCCTTCCTACCGTTGTTATTGCGCTTCTCTTCAAAGATATCTTTGAAGCTCTTTTCAGCTCCGTAAAGATTGTTTCTCTCATGCTTCTCATCACAGGGCTGCTGCTTTTTCTTTCCGATATGGTGAGAGACAGAAAGAGGGAAAAGGTTAGCTTGAAAGATGCTCTCATTATAGGTATAGTTCAGGGTGCGGCTATCATTCCCGGTATTTCAAGATCAGGATCTACAATCGCTGCGGGGCTTTTTATGGGGATTAATGGGGAAAAAGCGGCAAAATTCTCTTTTCTTCTCTCCATTCCTGCTATACTGGGTGCGGTAGTCCTTCATGCAAAAGACATAAGTGGCCTCAATAATGGCCACATGATTCCTTATCTTGCGGGTGTTACGGCAGCAGCCGTGAGTGGTTTTTTCAGTATTAAGGTACTCATGAAGGTCGTTGCCGGAAGAAGGTTGAAACTCTTTGCCTTTTATTGCTGGACAGTAGGGATTATAGGGCTAATATATAACCTGTAAATTATGGCTTCAAAAGAGAAAAATTCGGTCAACTCCCATGTTGAAGAGATTTCAGGGCTCATCATCATTGCATTGTCGCTCTTTTACTTTATGGCCCTTGTCACCTATTCACCATCGGACCCTTCCTTTAACAGCTATGTAAGCGATTCCAGGGGAACGGATAACCTGGGAGGCGTGGTGGGCGCTTTTATCTCTGATATATCGCTCCAGCTTTTCGGCCTTTCATCATACATACTCCCTGCCATTACATTGCTGGCAGGCATATTTCTCCTTGTAAGAAAGCAGATCAAAATCAAGGAAGCGAGCAAAATTGCGGGGCTTATTCTTCTTCTGCTTGCCTCATCCGCCTTTTTGTCGCTTCTTAAAACAGGCAGCCCCATAAAGGGCGGAGGTGTAACGGGAGATGCCCTGTCGACCATTCTCGTGGCTTACCTCAATTACTGGGGGGCTTATCTTTTCAGCGCCCTGGCCCTGGTTCTTTCACTCATACTGACGACGGGCATATCGACTGTTACCTTTGTAAAAACCCTTTCTTCCGCTATTTCCAGGATTCTAATGACGATTTATCATTCGGCAAGAAACCTTTTGCGCAAATATCTGGAGAGGAGAAGAAGGCTTAAAGGGACAAAGAGCCGGATAAAGAAGGAAGAGGCCAAGAAGAAATCATCGCCTACCATTATTGTTGAGCCGATGAAGAGTGAAACATCGGCCAAGGCCAAAAAAGAGTCACAGGAATCGCTCCCTTTTATGGATCTCCAGCCAAAAGATGGATTGCCCCTTCCCTCCTTTTCTCTTCTCGATGCCGTGGAGAAGAAAAGCCGTGGGATAGACAAAGAGAGCATTATCATGAATTCGAGAATACTGGAGAAAAAACTGGGGGATTTCGGTGTCGACGGGGAGGTGCATGAAGTCCATCCCGGTCCGGTTATTACCATGTACGAGTTTGTGCCGGCACCGGGCGTTAAGGTGAATAAAGTCGTCAACCTTACCGATGATCTCGCCATGGCCCTTAGCGCTATCAGCATCAGGATCGTGGCGCCTATTCCGGGCAAGGCCGTTATCGGTATCGAGATTCCCAACAAGGAGAGAGAGACCGTATTTTTTAAGGAGATCCTTACTTCGGAAGGTTTTGAAAGGTCCCACTCCATGCTTTCCCTTGCACTCGGCAAGGATATTGGCGGACAACCCGTCGTGACAGACCTGGCCAGAATGCCCCACCTCCTGGTGGCAGGGGCCACGGGCGCCGGAAAAAGCGTATCTGTCAATTCCATGATATGCAGCATTTTATATAAGGCCACGCCCAATGACGTGCGGTTTATTATGGTAGACCCCAAGATGCTGGAACTTTCCGTTTATGACGGTATTCCCCATCTCCTATTGCCTGTTGTAACGGACCCGAAAAAAGCGGCCCTGGCACTCAGGTGGACAGTAAGCGAAATGGAGAGGCGTTACCAGCTTCTTGCTGAAACGGGTGTAAAAAATATAATCAGCTTCAACAGGCTCGTCGAGAAAAATCCCGTTTTCACCAGGAAGAATGAAGAGGGAGAAGAGGAAGAAGTCACACTGGAAAAACTCCCTTATATTGTTGTCGTCATCGATGAATTGGCCGATTTGATGATGGTCGCTTCAAAAGACGTGGAGGAGTGCATCATGAGGCTGGCCCAGATGGCCAGGGCCTCGGGCATCCACCTCATACTAGCTACTCAGCGGCCTTCCGTCGATGTCATTACCGGTATTATCAAGGCCAACTTTCCGTCGAGAATCGCCTTCCAGGTTTCTTCCAAGATCGATTCGAGGACCATCCTCGACAGTAACGGCGCTGAAAACCTTCTCGGTTCGGGAGATATGCTCTTTTTAACGCCCGGCGCTTCGAAGATACACAGGGTCCACGGCGCCTACATTTCGGAGGCCGAAACCCACCGCATCGTTAATTTTCTCAAAAAAGTGGGTGGAAAACCGGCATATGATGAAACGATCCTCAAGCCGAAAGCGGAGGAAAATGATGATGGCTATGATGATGAATATGATGAAAAGTACGATGAAGCCGTAAAAATTGTTTGTGACATAGGAACAGCCTCCATATCGATGATACAGCGAAGGATGAGAATCGGTTACAACAGGGCCGCAAGGCTCATAGAAAAGATGGAGCAGGAAGGTATTGTGGGACCGTCCGATGGAACAAGTAAAGGAAGAGAGGTGCTGATAAGCAGAGTATGAAAAATATAAAATTAAGCCTGTTGACGTTATTGGCCATGAGCAGTTTTTGGATCTCCGCTGCCTGGTCGGCAACAGCCACACTGGATGTTATTGTTGAAGAGTTGCAAAGCAATTATAGCTCTATAAAAGATTACCGGGCCTATTTCATCCAGGAAGCCAAAATAAAGGGTTATCCCAGGAAGCAGGAGTCTTCGGGAGAGGTTTTTTACAAAAAGGGCGGTAAAATGCGGTGGAACTATGACAAGCCGGAAGCACAGGAGATTGTGACCGACGGCGTCACGCTCTGGATGTATACGCCATCCCTGAACCAGGTGATGCAGGCCGGTTTTTCCATGACAAACCAGTCGAGAGTAGCGCATGCCTTTCTTTCGGGCATGGGGAGCATTCGCAATGATTTTGATATAAGTGGTGGTAAGCTGGATGAAACAGGTGTTCATTACAGGCTTACGCTTATACCAAAGGATGTGACGGAAAAGATCAAGTCTCTCGAACTAACCGTTGATTCAAAGACTTTTTATATTAAAAGAAGCCGCATGACCGATATTTATGATAATGTGACCGTCGTATCCCTTTCAGATTTCAAGATAAACAGCGGTCTTTCAGATACGCTTTTTGATTTTGTCGTTCCTGAAGGTGCGGAAGTCGTGACGCCACAGACGGTGCAGTAAAACTTTTTATAAGCGCCTCTTCCAGGTTTTGTATAGGCAAGCAATTTCCTCCCCTTCAAGGGGAGGGTTAGGGAGGGGATGGGTTAAAAAGCTGGTTGTAAAAAATCTTGAACCCCATCCTCACCTCAGCCCTCTCCTTGAAGGAGAGGGGGTAAAAGAAGTTTCTTGCCTTCCAGGAGGAAAATAATGAGATAAACTTTTTAAGGAGGAAAAAATATGCCGTCATTCGACATTGTCTCTAAAGTAGACATGCAGGAGGTTGACAATGCTGTTAACCAGGCAAAAAAGGAAATTAGTCAAAGGTACGACTTTAAGGGGACAAAGAGTGAGATAGATCTCAAAGAGAATGACATTATCGTTCTTGCTGATGATGACTATAAGCTTAAGGCCATTATCGATATTATCCAGTCCAGGATACTAAAAAGAAATATTTCTATTAAGTCTCTCGACTATGGCAAGGAAGAGCCTGCCTCGGGAAATATGATCAGGCAGGTAATTACAATCAAGCAGGGGATAGCAACAGAGAAGGGCAAAGAGATTAACAAGATCATTAAGGAAACCAAGATGAAGGTTCAGTCCCAGATCCAGGGGGACCAGGTGAGGGTGACGGGTAAGAAAATTGATGATCTGCAGGAAGTGATCCAGCTTTTAAAGGGTAAGGATCTCGATGTAGACCTGCAGTTTATCAATATGAGGAATTAAATGCTTTTTCCTCCGTAAAAAAAAGAGCAAAAAAATACACAAGACAAGGAGAATAAAATAGTGAGTGAAACAAGTAATCTGACAGCGACAATAGAGACAAACAAGGGAAATATCCGGCTCAGGCTTTTTGACGAAAAGGCGCCTCTCACGGTAGCCAACTTCGTTAACCTGGCACAGCATAATTTTTACAGAGGCCTCAGTTTTCACAGGGTCATTAATGACTTCATGATTCAGGGGGGCTGCCCGCTCGGTACGGGAACAGGTGGGCCGGGTTATCGTTTTGACGATGAGTTTGTTCTCGATCTCCGCCATGACAAGCCGGGCATTCTTTCAATGGCCAATGCAGGCCCCGGAACAAATGGCAGCCAGTTTTTCATTACTCACGTAGCCACGCCCTGGCTTGACGACAATCACACTGTATTTGGTGTCGTTGTCGGAGAGGAAGACCAGAAGGTGGTTAACGCTATCGTTCAGGGTGATCAGATCAACAATATTACCATCGAAGGTGATACGACTGAACTGATGCAGAAAATGAAGCATAAGATAAACGGGTGGAACGCCAGCCTCGCTTAAGCTGAAATAAAGGACATGCGGGGGCCTGCTCTTCCTGGGAGGGCAGGCTTTATTGTTTTTTACGTATCAAAGGACAAAGAAGTTAACATGAGCGACAAAAACATAGCCGACGATCTCCGGGAGGACGAGCATCAGGGCGAGGAGAGAAAAAGTAAATCCCGGGTTAAAAGGGAGATGCTTAAGCTCCAGGAATATGGAGCGAGACTCGTCGATCTTTCATCGGAACAGCTCGCTAAAATTGAAATGCCGGACAAATTGCGCCAGGCCGTTCTCGATGCAAAGGGAATGAAGAAGCACGGTGCCAGAAGCAGGCAGATCCATTACATTGGCGCTATTATGCGTCAAGTCGATGCCGAGCCGATTATGAGTGCCCTGGACAACAGTGACGAGTTAAAACGGGCCGAGGCTATTGCTTTCAAACGTGTTGAACTATGGAGAGACAGACTCATTGAAAACGATAATAGCGCCTTCGATGAAGTTGCCGCGGCTCATCCTCACCTGGACAGGCAGCGCCTTAATCAATTGGTAAGAAATGCCCGGCAGGAAAAAGCAAAGAACAAACCGCCCAGGTCTGCACGGGTTTTATTCAGATATTTAATGGAACTGGGGGCTCCCAAGTCCGACGGGCTACTGGAGTAGCCTTTGACAATAATAATAAAACTGTCATTTCGAATTCCGCTTACAGCGGGGTGAGAAATGGGATCCTGCTTACTGCATACAAAGATTTTTCCCTGTGGCCGGAAGGACGGCAGGACAGCAACGTTAAATTAAACCGGGAGTAATAAAAATCGATGGCACAGCAATTAAACGCTTTTCAATCACTCTTTAAAGTATTTTCAGCGGCCCCCCACCGTATGATGTTTCTCGGAGGTGCTCTCCAGCTTATTATTGCTCTTTTATTATGGACAATCGAACTGACAGGACGGTATACCGATTTATGGCAGGAACCGCTTCTGGCCCTTCCTTCTACTTCCATTCATATTTATCTCATGCTTTTCGGCATCTTCCCCTTTTTTACCTTCGGCTTTTTAATGACTACCTATCCCAAATGGTTGAGTGGACCTATCGTGCCCGGCGGAAGTTATATTATGACCTTTTTTATTATGGTTTTTGGTTCCTTTCTCTTTTATGCGGGGACGGTTCTTGGAAAAGGGCTGGTTATGGCGGGGATAATTATCCATATGCTCGCCCTGAGTAAAGGCTATCATTCACTCATCATGGTTTTTAATGCTGTTGAGGGAAAAAGTAAATACCATCCCTTCCACTTAAACCTGACCCTTGCTTCCGCTATTATTGCCGAAGCGCTCTACCTCATTTATATCGGTTCAGACAGCTTTTTTGTGTACAGGCTCTCTCTTTTAATCGCTTTCTGGCTTTACCTTGTGCCCCTTCTTTTTATCGTTGCCCACAGGATGCTCCCTTTTTTTACGAGCCGGGTTGTTGATAACTATATCCAGCATCGCCCAATGTGGAGCATTCCCGTCATGTGGGCAGGGCTTGCTTTGCATGGGCTGCTGGAACTCATTGAAATGCAGAAATTTCTTTTTATACCGGACTTGGTTCTCCTTTTTCTCGGCCTTTACCATACCATGCTCTGGGGATTGACCAGGAGTTTTAAGGTTAAGCTGCTGGCTGCCCTCCACATATCGCTCCTCTGGTTTTCCATCGGTATGGCGCTTTATGCACTGCAAAGTATTGCTCTGCTCACGACGGGAACATTGATACTAGGCAGGGCTCCCCTCCATGCGCTGTCTATCGGATTTCTCACGAGCATGGTTGTTGCCATGGGGACGAGGGTAAGCCTGGGGCACTCGGGAAGGCCCCTTGAAATGGACCTCTTCACCTGGATCTGCTTCTGGGGTGTTCAACTGACGGCCCTGGTCCGCATCTGTGCCGAGTTTGAAATCCACAGCGGCATAGCGCCCATTAACCTCAACATCATTGCAGCTGTTATGTGGCTTGTTTTTCTTACGCCCTGGGCGATCAGATATGGCACGATCTATCTCAAGCCAAGGATTGACGGCCAGCCGGGGTAATCATCCCGGCAAACTTCTTATTCGATCCTACTGGAAATTAAACTTATTTTTAAGAAAAGGGCGGCAATATTAGTCGCCCTTTTCTTTTATCGCTTCTTTTTAAACAACTCCATTGCTAAAGTTGCTGCAATAAGCTATATCCCTTACCGAAAAAATACAAATATAGCAATATATGTCGCGCTTTTTTTTTATGTTTGTGATATAAGAAGCAGTTATAAGGGAAAAATGTAAATTCTTATTAAATTTAATGCGGAGGGTGTGGATGATGATAAAAGAGAAGAAAAATAGATGTTTTTTGACCATTGTTTCAGCCGTAATAAAAGGACGGGGTTTACTTTTATATTTTTTAATGCTGCCCTTACTCTTTACAGCGAATTCAGTATATGCTCAAGTCATAAGCAGTGATTTTGAAAGCGGTGATTTGTCAGGCTGGACGGTAACGGCAGGTGGCGGATCATTCCCGACGGTACAATCGTCAACCGTTTACGGTGGGACTTATGCCCTTCATATGGGTGACGGTGGGGCCGGACTTATTGCTGCTGGTGGTACAGCCACGATAGAGCGGACTTATACCATCCCGGCTTCAGCAACATCAGCCGAATTGTCTCTGCAATATAACGTAGTTGGAAATGATGGTGAAAGCTTCGACTGGATGCGGGTTTATGTGAATGGTGTCCAGATATCAAGCTGGTTTGCCGATTCAGCAGGCTGGCAGACCTTCAACTATGATTTAAGCTCCTATGCAGGAACTACCATAACATTGACCATTAGTTCCTGGACCAGTGATAGTGTTGCTTCCGTTAATTATTATTTGGATGATGTGAATGTCAGTTATCAGAGTGGTAGTTCTGAAAATAATAATGGCGATTTTGAAGCTGGTGACTTGACGAACTGGATGGTAATGGCAGGCGGTACATCATTCCCGACGGTACAATCGTCAACCGTTTACGGAGGGACTTATGCCCTTCATATGGGTGACGGCGGGGCCGGACTTCTTGCTGATGGTGGTATAGCCACGATAGAGCGGACTTATGCCATCCCGGCTTCAGCAACAACCGCCGAACTGTCTCTGCAATACAACGTAGTTGGTAATGATGGCGAAAGCTTTGACTGGATGCGGGTTTATGTGAATGGAGTCCAGATATCAAGTTGGTTTGCCGATACGGCCGGATGGCAGACCTTTAGTCATAATTTAAGCTCCTATGCAGGAACTACCATTACATTGACCATTAGTTCCTGGACCGGTGATAGTGCTGTTGCCGTTAATTATTATTTGGATGATGTGAATGTCAGTTATCAGAGTGGAGGTGGCAGCACTATAAATGAGGCGGTGGATAACACCTCACTCATATGGACTAGCGGAGGAAATGCAAATTGGTTCTACGAAACAAGCACTACATACTTTGGTGGTGATGCTGCACAGAGCGGGGTCATTACACACAATGGAAGCAGTTGGATTGAGACCACAATCACCGGCTCTGGTGATTTAAGCTTCTACTGGAAGGTTTCTTCAGAGGCTTGTTGTGATTATTTACGTTTCTATATAAACGGCGTTTTGCAGGCATCAATAAATGGCGAGATAGACTGGCAACAGAGGAGCTATTACATAAGTGGGACTAGCACACTGAGATGGGAGTATTCAAAGGATGGCAGTATAGATGCCGGGTTGGATGCCGGCTGGCTCGATTTTGTTACCTTTGCGCCTTCTGGTGCAAACCATATTTTATCGATAAGCAAAAGTGGAAGTGGTAACGGTACTGTCACCAGCAGCCCTGCCGGTATCAACTGCGGCCTTAACTGCACAGCAACTTTTACTACCGGGTCAACGGTAATGCTTACGGCCTCATCTGACGATGCATCAAGCTTTACAGGGTGGTCAGGTGGAGGTTGTAGCGGGACAGGTACATGCCTTGTTACTTTGACTGCCGATACAACTGTAACGGCTACATTTATTACAAATACTCCTGCCTCGCCTGATTATCTTTACTATGGAACATTAACTTATGGAGGACCCTTTTCTACTCATCCTGATAATGTAGTTGCTGTTAAAACCGATAAAAGTGGTAGTATTTTTCGGGCGGGAACCTTTGGAGAACCTCTTGATTTTAATCCGGGGCCGGATGTCGATTTGCATTCGCCAAGTGGTGGAGAAGATATATATTTAACAAAAATTAATGCTGATGGTTCTTATTTATGGACCAAAACAATGGGAGGAAAGTCACCTGACAATTTCCGTGACCTGGCTATTGATGATGCAGGGAATATATATTTGACAGGTTTTTTTACTCAAAAAGCTGATTTTGATCCTGGTCCCGGAGTTGATGAGCATTTGTCCTATGGTCATTTCGATATCTTTCTGACAAAAATTAATGCAGACGGTTCCTATGGTTGGACAAAAACTATGGGGGGACCAAACCTTGATGTAGGCAATGCTGTTTCTGTTGATAAGTCGGGTAATATTTATTTAGCTGGAAGTTTTTTTTATGAAGCTGATGTCGATCCAGGTCCAGCCTTTGATATACGTCAATCAATGGGAGGTGCGGATATTTTTCTAACAAAGATTAATGTTAATGGTACCTATGGATGGACAAAGACTTTTGGTGGTATATGGTCAGATGAATCTAATTCACTTTCAGTTGATGCGACAGGCAATATTTATATGACAGGCTATTTCAGTAATACTGTTGATTTTAATCCGGGACCCGAGATTGATGAGCATTTATCGAGAGGGAGAGAAGATGTTTTTATCACAAAAATAAATGTTGATGGTTCTTATGGATGGACAAAAGCCATGGGTGGTAATGATCGGGATATAGCAACATCTGTAGCGGTTGATAGTATAAATAATGTTTATATAACAGGAACATTTGAGGGCCTGGCCGATTTTAATCCTGGAACTGAATTTGATGATCATATGTCACATGGTCTTGCAGATGTTTTTATTACAAAAATAAATGGTGATGGAACCTATGGGTGGACAGGAACAATCGGAGAAGGGTGGGGTGACTATACTCATTATATAGCAGTGGATAATAGTAATAACGTATATCTGACAGGGTATTACGGTGGAATTGTTGATTTTGATCCCTTTGATGGTATTGATGTTCATGTCCACAATGGTAATATTGATATGTTTTTAACAAAAATTAATGCCGATAGTACTTATGGCTGGACAAAGACCGTGGGAGGGACAGGAACTGATGTTGGATATTCATTTTCAATAGATGATGGCGGCTACCTGTATACAGCCGGCTCTTTTCAGGGCACCGTTGATTTTGATCCCAGCCCGGGAACTGATGAGCGTACGGCAGTTAGTCCAGTTGACTTATTTATTAGTAGGTTTCGTCTTGATATTCCAGAAGCTCCAACATCGTCTGCTGCACCTTCCGGAGATATCTATAACAGCCCTCAAATGATAACCTTAACCTGTAATGACGGCATAGGTTCTATCTGCAACAATATCTACTTCACGACAGATGGAACGGTTCCGACAACTTTATCCACCGTCTATACGGGACCTATTAATATCGATGTAAATACAACGCTGAAATTCTTTGCTGATGACATAGATGGTAATCAGGAACCTGTTAATACGGAAAGTTATATTATCGATATGATAGCGCCTTATGTCATGGCTTCTATTCCAGGTTCTGTTTATGAAAGTCCTCAGATTGTATCATTAAACTGTGATGATCTTGATGGATCAGGTTGTGCCACTATCTATTACACGACAGATGGTTCGGTTCCTACTATAGATTTTACTGTATACACTGGATCTATTGATGTGTTGACTGATATGACTTTGAGATTTTTTGCTGTTGATAATGCCGGTAATACAGGGCCTGAACTTTCAGAAAACTACATTATAGATACGATGCATCCCTATACCTTTTTATTTCCCAATGGTGGCATTTATGAAAACGCACAGACGGTTACCCTGACCTGTGACGACGGGATCGGCCTTGGTTGTGCCGGCACCCACTATACGACTGACGGTACCATGCCAACCATTGACTCAACTCTCTATACGGGGCCTATCGAGCTCACAACGGATACTATTCTGAGCTTTTTTTCTGTGGATAATAAGGGGAATATGGAGCCGATCCAGGTACATGAATATATAATCGATCCCACGCCACCCCTAACCCATGTAGTCCCCGCCGGCGGTATTTATGAAAATGCTCAGACGGTTGTTTTCCACTGCTTTGATGGTAACGGCCTTGGCTGCGCCGCCACACACTATACAACGGATGGAAGTGTGCCGACCTTGTCGTCGCCCCTTTTTGTCGGCCCTATCGAACTCACAACGGATACTATTCTGAGTGTTTTTTCTGTGGATAATAAGGGGAACATGGAACCGGTCCAGGTACATGATTATGTAATCGACCCGACACCACCAAATACCTTATTGTCAATTCCCGGAGGAATATACAATACGACTCAAACCCTTTCCATATCCTGTGAAGATATAGGTCTCGGCTGTGCAGCCACCCATTACACAACTGATGGTTCTATACCAACACTTTCATCACCTGTTTATTCCGGGCCTATCCAGATTGCGGCAGATATGACACTTAGCTTCTTTTCAGTAGACAATAAAGGGAATCAGGAGCCTGTGAGGGTAGAGAATTATATCATTGATTTTATACCACCTGCTGTTGATGCGGGTTTAGACCAGGTTGTTGATGAAGGAACGTTTGTAACTCAGACGGGAAGTGCTACAGATGGTCAAGGGACGGTAACGGCTTATGCCTGGGCACAGGTTGCCGGTCCGGCGGTTGTAATCAACGGGGCTGACACAGCAACAATGAATTTTAGTGCCCCTATGGTGAATACGAGTACGGTACTGACCTTTGAATTGACCGCTACCGACAACGACGGCGCAACGGCAAGCGATTCGTTCAACGTGATCGTTCATAACGTAATTATCCCGCCAACGGTTGATGCGGGCCTTGATCAGGTCGTTGATGAAGGAATGCCGGTCAGCCAGACGGGGACGGCTTCCGACAGTAACGGCACGGTAGATGCCTATGTCTGGACGCAGGTTGCAGGCCCGGCGGTTACTTTGACTGGCGCTGATACGCCGACAATGAGTTTTACGGTGCCCTTTGTCAATACGAGCACAGTGCTGACCTTTGATCTGACCGTTACCGACAACGACGGCGCAACGGCCTCCGATCAGTTTAACGTAACGGTTTATAATGTGATCATCCCGCCCACGGTTGATGCGGGCCTTGATCAGGCCGTTGATGAAGGAATACCGGTTAGCCAGACGGGGACGGCTTCCGACAGTAACGGAACAGTTGATTCTTATGCCTGGACGCAGGTCGCGGGTCCTGCCGTAACGATGAACGGGGCCGATACGCCGACAATGAGCTTTACAGCGCCCTTTGTCAATACGAGCACAGTGCTGACCTTCGATCTGACTGTGACCGACAACGACGGGGCGACGGCGACCGATCAGTTCAACGTGACGGTTTATAACGTGATCATCCCGCCCACGGTTGATGCGGGCCTTGATCAGGCCCTTGATGAAGGAATGCCGGTTAGCCAGACGGGGACGGCTTCCGACAGTAACGGAACAGTTGATTCTTATGCCTGGACGCAGGTCGCGGGTCCTGCCGTAACGATGAACGGGGCCGATACGCCGACAATGAGCTTTACAGCGC